>JAOZJV010000249.1:2631-5922 GCA_029935695.1 Candidatus Krumholzibacteriia bacterium
GTTTGGGACGTATTGAAATGAAACGCGGCAACACGGATGAAGGTCGGCGGCTGATTGATAAAGCCCGAGAACTTGATCCGTCCCTGCCTGCCCAATAGGAACAATGGAGCACCCGATGAATTGGTCTTACAAATTTGTTTTTCTGCTCGCCCTGCCGCTTTTTCTGCTGACGGGATGCGGCTCAAAAAAGACAGCCAACCTGGGCCAGATTCTGCAACCGGGCCAGGCTGAAAACTGCAACATCCTGCTGGTGACCCTGGATACTACCCGGCAGGACCGGCTGGGTTGTTACGGCGACAAGCAGGCCATGACACCGGTGCTCGACAAAATGGCCGCCACCGGCGTCCAGTATTTTGATGCCGTGACCAGTGTGCCTCTGACCCTGCCCGCGCACACCACCATCCTGACGGGTCAAAGCCCGCTGCGGCATGGGGTGAGGGATAATGGTCTGTACGCCCTGGGTGATAAGCCCACCACTTTGACCGAAGATCTCAAGGGCCAGGGTTACGCAACTTCAGCTTTCATTGCCTCTTTTGTTTTGGACAAACGATTCGGCCTGGATCGCGGTTTTGATGTTTATGATTTTGAAGTGGGCGAGTCGGGTTACCGTCCCCAAATGGCGGATTTTAATGAACGCCCCGCCAACGAAGTCACCGACGCAACTTTGGCCTGGCTCAACAATCATCACACCGAAAAACCAGACCAGCCTTTCTTCACCTGGGTTCATTATTTTGATGCCCACCTGCCCTACACTTCGCCCCTGAACAATCAGGCTATTTTTAAAGATCGAGGCTACGACGCGGAGATCACTTTTGTGGATGGCCAACTGGGCCGGCTGATCAAATGGCTCGATGAAAGTGGTACCCGGGATAATACTATCGTCATTCTGGTGGCTGATCATGGCGAGAGCCTGGGCGACCATCAGGAAAACACCCACGGTATGTTCATTTACAACAGCACCATGAAGATCCCGATGATCATCAATTGTCCCGGTAAAATTTCCAAACATCTGGCCATCACCGATCGCATTGCCGGCCTGGTGGATTTGCGCGTTACCATCAGCGATATGCTGGGCTTCAGTCCCAGCGCCCCCACCGATGGTCAAAGTCTTCTGAAACCGGTGAATGCCCACCGCCGTATTTATATGGAAACCGAAAGCCCTCTGAACATGGCCGGCTTCAGCCCTCTTTACGGTTTGCAATCCCACAACGAGAAATTTATTCAGGCGCCAAAATCTGAATTCTATGATCTGGCCGAAGACCCCGATGAGTTGAGTAATCTTTACGAAACCAGAATAGAGGATATGGCTTCTGTGTCCTCCCTGCTGAAAAGCATCATGGGCGACAAGACGGCAACAGCCAGCGACCGCCACATCACCAGCGAAGAAGCCGAACGCCTGCGCAGTCTTGGTTATGTGCACAGCGGCAGCCGCAACAAAGATGACGATCTGCCTGACCCCAAAGACATGATTGAAATTTTTAACGCGGGCATGCAGGCCGAAGCACTCTACTCCCAGGGCAAGTATACCGAAGCCGCCGAGTTGGCCGGGCGGGTGGTCTCTCGCTGTGAAGATTGCACCGCCGCAGTGAGGGTGCTTTCCTTTAGCAAAATTCGGCTGGGAGAAACCGATGAAGCCGTGGTCATTCTACAGGATGCCGTGGACCGCACCGGCGACCTCTTCATGGTGCGCAGTTTGGCTCAGGCTCAGATTATTCAGAAAGATTTGGCCGGTGCTTTGAAAACCCTGGAACTGTTTCAGGCGCTGGATCCCCATGATGGTCGGGTGTTCATTCTTCGCGGGGATGTATTCGGGAAACAGGGATTGCACCAGGAAGCGTTGGCTCAGTACAAGGAAGCTTTACGGCTGGATGAAAACCGGGTGGGTATCAGGGCCCGGCAAAGGATTCAGAAGATGGAAAGCCGGTAAGTTACTGCAGCAACAGCTTAAAACACAACGCAGGTATCCTTGTCTTTCACCTGACACTGCGATCCTGCAAGTCATCACTTATCGGAACATCGCTTTCAGGCCCCCAAAAGAAGTAGACTCTGTTGAAACCGGGCCATCGGCTAGAGGCAGGTAGTTCACAGTCATCCATACAAGATCATTGTCGTTTCCGTCATAAATCCATTCATCGAGCTCGTTCAGGTCGGTGGTTCCCCACCAGTTGGCACTCATGTCCACAACGTAGGGGCCGTACGGATAGTAGTCATTGGTTTTGACGAACCAGGCGCCTTCGCCACGGAAAAAGTGGTTGTTATGGAAAGACATGGGACGGGCTCTGTTAAGGAAGATACAGCCGGCGTTGCTGGTGATGATGTTGTCATGGAAATCAAGGTATTCAGCGCCATCCAAAGCGACACCCCAGCCTTCGTCTTGCTCAATAACATTGTCAAAACAGGCAACTTCTCCGCTGTGGCCAAATGCTACGCCATAAACAACAAAATCAGAAATATAACAATCACTTATGGAACCGGTGGCGCCATCATAGAAAAGGACTCCAGACCGGCCGATGCCCTCACCCAACACTGTACAACTTTTTACCTCGCAATCGCTGGTATTACCTCCGTAAAAAGCAGCACCAGCATAAACAGTTTCGAAGGAACAATCGTCCACCAAAAATCCAGTTGTTGGAGAGATTCCTGAAATACTGACATATTCAAAATTTTCGAAAAGGCAGTTGGTTACCACCGCACCTTCCGAAGCCATGGCTTTTATCCCAGAATATCCACCACTAAAAGAACAACTATCTACCTCCAAATGCCCGTACATCAACCAAATGCAAGTATAGTTAATATTTTCAAAAGAAATCCCACTCACCAAAATTGTGGATGGGCCTTCAGTACAAGAAATCCCCAAAGCATCATTCTCATTCACAGAAGAGTCTTCTGGCCCAATGATGGTTTGCCCAGCACCTGACCCAATAAAACTAAGGCTCTTCCCGGTAACCCCAACATAAAAATCCCAATACAAGCTTCCACCTTCATGGATTGTTGTATAATCATCAAACCGACCTGGCCCAATGTGGATTTCATCACCGGATTCTGCGGCGTCAACCGCATCCTGAATAACTGAAAAATCACCGCTGCCGTCTTTGGCCACTTGCCAGGTACGGGCTTCGGAAACTGAAGTGAAGCTTACGACCAACAGTAAAGATAAAAATATTCTCTGGAATTGTTTCATTTTTGTCCTCATTTGATCATTACCAAGCGTTGAGTCAACACCATGTCCTGAGTGGTGAATCTGGCGAAATAAATCCCACTGGCCACTTTCTGACCATTGGCATTGGTTCC
>JAOZJV010000250.1 GCA_029935695.1 Candidatus Krumholzibacteriia bacterium
CCAGGCAGAGCTGGAACTGGATGCGGCCTGCGGCGACTTCCGGCAACAGATCGCGCTGTTGCATGGCTCGCAATTTCTGCACGGCCGAAGAAAGGACCAAAGCGAGAGAAAGAGCGCTGTCTGCCCCTCCATTATGCCAGGGATCCTCATGCACCGGCAAAGTTTTCAGGCCCGGAGCTTCGGTGCTGGCCCAGCGGGAGATCACAGCCAACTCATCGTAAATCCGGTCCAGCGCCAAAGGCAGCTGGCCCATTTCAGCCAATCCATACGCCGGATCGCTGCCCAGGCAACCTTTCAGTTTTTTGGGATTGCGCCCCTGTTTTTCCAGCATGGCCAGTAACAAGGCCATCACCGGCAAAGCAGCCGACCCTGTCTGGACAAACAAAGGAATATTTTCCAGATCCACACCGTCAAAAGCAGTTTCAAAATCAGCAAGGGATGCAATGGAAGTACCACAGGCCCCCACGAATTCCGCATCAGCCTGATCCGGGTCCAATCCCTGAAGGCCCGCTCTGTCCAGAACCAGGTTCACTGCGTTTTGCCCCCGGCGTAAATCCGAGCGCAGAGCATTGTTGAATTCCTCAGCCGTGGGCAAGGGCAATTCCTGGGCAATCAACCAACCGGCGGCAGCCTTGCTTCCCCGCAAAAACGGCCATTGTCCGGGCAGATTTTCTGACCAGGGCAACTCCTGAGTATCGGCGCGGGTGTACATGGGCCGCACTGTGACGTCTTCAAGAGTTTTGGTGAACATCTTCTTTTCAAACGAACCACCTTTGAGCAAACGCACGACTTCATCACGCCACTGCTCAAGATTGGGTGTTTGGAAGTTATCAAGCAAAGGAATCTGGCTCTCTGGTGTGCTCATGGAAGACGCCTTGTTTTGTGCCGATTTGACTCGGCAGCTGTCAAAAAAAAATTGTTGTCGGATTGTAAGATGGACAGGCAGAGTCTGGAAAGTCAAGAGTTGGGTCAAGAAAGTTAAACATTTAACAACTGGGCTTTAATCCAGCCCACAAAAAGTCGAACACAGCCCCTGCTTTGCTCTCCAGACGAGTGTTCCGGCGGGACAAAATCCAATCTGTCGCCATCTCGTCCAAAACTCCAAAAATGGCCTTGGCGGCAAACACGGGATCAAGTTCGGCCCTGAATTCCCCCTTTTGCTGCCCCTGAACAACAACCTGCCCAATAATACTGAGATACTCTCCCACCTGGGCCCGGCTGAGTTGATCCATGAAATGCAGACTGTGCCGCAGCTCCACCTGGGTGATGATAGCCTGATCACGGTCTTCACCAACCAGCGTCAGGTGAAGTTCGATGATGCGGCGCAGCTTTTCCGGCGCTTCTGAAGATTTTTCCAGGGAAGCCCGGCCTTCATCAATAAAGCGCCCCATGGCCCGGTCGAAGAGACTGAAAAGAATCTCTTCCTTGTTTTTGAAATACAGATAGATGGTGCCGTCAGCCACCCCGGCGCGCTTGGCAATGCGGGCCACCGTGGTCTGGTGATAACCCCGATGGGCAATTTCAACCACTGCAGCGTCCATGATTCGTTCTTTTTTGTTGCCATCACTGGAACGGGCCATGGGCTAACATTCCCTTGTTTTTGAAGGTCTATTCATTAATTAAAAGTTTAAAAGCCAAAAACCAAACCTTAACTTCTAAATGATGTTTCGGCCATTATACAGGCCATTTAAGCCTTTTTCAAGTGAAACAATTCATTCCTTAAGCCGTTGACACTTCTGATGAAATAAGTTACCATACTGAATAGTCATTCATTATCCCCGACATCTGACTCTTAATATATAGACGTTAATTGCGCCAGATAATGCTACATATGGCAAACCACCCGACCGGCATAACCGGGCGGGAATACGAAAGGCAGGGAAAATGCGCAGGCAGATAAGAAAAGTGGCCGTTCTCGGTTCCGGAGTCATGGGCAGCGCCATCGCCGCTCATTTCGCCAACGCTGGGATTCCATCCCTGGTGCTGGACATTGTTCCTCCAGGACTCAGTGACGACGACAAAGCCAACCGCAAATTGCGCAACAGCATCGCCGCCGGTGCCGTCGCCGCCATGAAAAAAACCAAACCCTCACCCCTGTTTTCAAAAACTGGTTTGGGCCTCATCGAAACCGGCAACTTTGAGGACGACATTGCCCGTTTGAAGGAAGCCGACTGGGTCATCGAAGTGGTGAAAGAGGATATGAAGATCAAGAAGATCGTCCTCGAAAACGCTGCTCCCCATATTGGTCCGGAGGCGATCCTGAGCAGCAACACCTCTGGGCTCAGCCTGGCTGAAATGTCCAGTTTCCTGCCGGAAGATCTGCGCCCCCGTTTCCTGGGCACGCACTTTTTCAATCCTCCACGCTATATGAAACTCTTCGAATTAATCCCCACCCCCGACACCGACGGTGAACTGCTCAAATTCGTGGCCGATTTCGCCCGGGATCGTCTGGGCAAGGGCATCGTCCTGGCCAAGGACACGCCCAACTTCATCGCCAACCGGGTGGGCGTGCACGCCATGATGGCCACCGTCCAGGTGATGGATGAAATGGGCCTGACCATTGAAGAAGTGGACGCCCTGACGGGACCGGCCATCGGTCGTCCCAAAACCGCCACTTTCAAACTGGCCGACCTGGTGGGACTGGACACTTTCGTGCATGTGGCCGAAAACATTTACCCTCTGATTCCCAATGATGAGGCCCGGGAAGCCTTCAAAATTCCTGCCTTCCTGCACAGCATGGTGGAAAAAGGCCTGCTGGGACGGAAGACCAAAGCCGGCTTCTACAAGATGGAAAAGAAACCCGAGAAAAAGCTCTACACCCTGGATCTCGAAACTCTCGAGTATCGTGACAAAGCCAAGGTTAAATTTCCTGAAATCGCCGCGGCTAAGAACATCGATGACTTGGGCGAGCGCCTCAAAACCCTGGCCTTTGGCAAAGGCAAAGCCGGTCAGGCCATCTGGAAAATGCTGGCCGCCAGCTTCAGTTACAGCGCCATGCGCCTGGGCGAAATTTGCGACCAGGCTGCTGAAATCGACATGGCCGTCTGCTGGGGATTCAACTGGGAACTGGGTCCTTTCGAAGTTTGGGAAACCCTGGGTTTCAACAAAGTTGTGGACCGCATGAGAGAAGACAAGCTGCCGCTCCCGAACTGGGTTGATGCCCTGTACGAAAGTGGCGCAGACTGTATTTACAAGATCGAAGACGGGGTTCGCATGAGCCCAACCGCCGATGCCGGCGTATTTGCTTCGGTCCCGGTCGATGAGCGGGCTTTCGACTTCGACATCCTGCGCAGCCAGGAAAAAGAAGTGCGCCGGAATCCCGGTGCGAGCCTCATCGACCTCGGCGACGGTGTGCTGGGCCTGGAGTTCCATTCCAAAATGAACGCCATCGGCCAGGACACCCTGAACATGGTGATGACTGCCTGCACCGAAGCAGAGCAGAACTGGGAAGCTTTGGTCGTGACCAATGGCGCGGACAACTTCTCGGTGGGCGCCAACCTGATGATGCTGATGATGGAAGCCATGGAAGGCAACTGGGAAGACATCAACATGATCATCCACGCTTTCCAGACCGCCACCGGACGCCTGGAACACTGCGGTGTGCCAGTGGTGGTGGCCCCTCACGGCCTGGCCCTCGGTGGAGGCTGCGAAATGACCATGGGCGGCAACGCCGTGCGCAGCGCGGCCGAAACCTACATTGGTCTGGTTGAGTTCGGCGCCGGGGTGATTCCCGCCGGCGGTGGTTGCCTGCGTCTGTACCAGCGGCAGGTTGATCTGCTCATGGACAAACGTGATCTGCAACCGGCTTTCCGAAGTGCTTTCGAGGCCATCGGCATGGCCAAGGTGGCCACCAGTTGCGCCGAAGCCCAGGAACTTGGTTTCCTGCGCCCGGGTGACAGCTGGTCCATGAACCGCGACCATCTGGCAGCCGACGCCAAGGACATGGCCCTGGCCATGGCCCGCTGCAACTTTGCCAGCCCTGGTGAAGACAACGCCATCCCCGTGATGGGAACGGCGGGCATCGGCCTGGCTGAATCTGTGCTCTTCAACATGAAAGAAGGCGGATTCATTTCCGAACATGACATGAAAATCGGCATGGAGCTGGCCAATACCCTGGCCGGCGGCGCGGTTCCTCCCGGAACCACCGTCACCGAAAATCACATGCTGACTCTGGAGCGTGAAGGGTTCATGCGGTTGCTCGGCGAACGCAAAACTCTTGAACGCATCGAATACATTCTCAAAACCGGCAAACCACTGCGCAACTAAACGTTGGAAGGAGACTGAACATGAGAGAAGTAATCATAGCCGCCGCCCAACGCACCGCGGTCGGTAAAGCCCTGAGAGGCACCTTGCGCCACACCCGCCCTGATGATCTGGGCGCTGCAGTGGTCAAACATCTGCTGCAAATGCATCCCAACCTCGATCCCGCCCGCATCGGCGACGTGATCATGGGTTGCGCCATGCCCGAAGGTGAGCAGGGCATGAATGTGGGCCGCAACATCGCGTTGATGGCCGGCCTACCCAACACCGTGCCCGGCGTGACGGTCAACCGGTTCTGTTCATCAGGCCTGGAGACCATCAACTACGGCGCCATGCAGATTGCCATGGGCCAGAATGACGTGGTCATTGCCGGTGGCGTGGAAAGCATGTCCATGATACCCATGGGTGGCCTGCGCTATCTGCCCAACCCCACCGTGGCTCACGACCAGCCGGAAACCCTGACCAACATGGGACTGACGGCGGAGAACCTGGTGGTCCGCGATGAGATCACGCGCCAGGCCCAGGATGAGTTTGCCTACAACAGCAACATGAAAGCCATCGCAGCCATCAAGGGCGGCCATTATGTGGACGAGATCGTCCCGGTCATGGCCCAACTGCCTGGCATGGACAAAAAAGGCCGCCCCATCAGCAAGGAAGTGGAATTCAAGGTGGACGAAGGCCCCCGCGCCGACACCACTGTGGAAAGCCTGGCCCGACTGCGTCCCGCCTTCAAACAAGGTGGAACCGTGACCGCGGGTAACAGCAGCCAGATGAGCGATGGCGCCGCCGCCGCTCTGCTGTGCACTCCTGAAATTGCCGCAGAAATCGGAGCCACGCCCCTGGCCCGCTTCGTAGGATACGCCGTTGCCGGTGTAGGCCCCGAAGTCATGGGCATCGGACCGGTTGAGGCCATCCCCAAAGTCATGGCCCAAACCGGCCTCACCCTGGAGCAGATGGATGTGATCGAGCTCAACGAAGCTTTCGCCGCCCAGAGTCTGGCCGTGCTGAAGGCTTTGAACCTCGATCCCACCGACAGCCGCATCAACGCCAATGGTGGCGCCATCGCCCTGGGTCACCCTTTGGGTTGCACCGGTGCGAAACTGACGGCCACGGCACTGCACGAGTTGAAACGACGCGGCGGCAAGTACGCCCTGGTGACCATGTGCATCGGCACGGGCATGGGTGCTGCAGGAATTTTTGAAGCAATTTAGTGATTGAGAACCGAGGAGATAGAAATGTCAGATAACAGTTACCCAACCGGCGGCGAATTCCTGCTATCGGAAACCGCCCCCGAAAATACTTTTACACCTGAAGACTTCGACGAAAACCAGCGCATGTTCTCCACCACGGTGGATGGATTCTGCGATACGGTCATCGGGCCGGTCCGGGATGATCTGGAATACAAAGGCAAAACCGAGCTGGGCAAAGAACTGCTGCTGAAGGCCGCGGAAATGGGCCTGCTCATGATCGATATTCCCGAAACTTACGGCGGCATGGGCATGAACAAAGCCACCGTCATGCTGGTGAGCGAACGCATGGCCAACGCCGGCAGTTTCGCCGTCACCCACGGCGCGCAGTCAGGCATCGGCACTTTGCCCATCGTGTACTACGGCACCGAAGAGCAGAAGACCAAGTACCTGCCGGGCATTGCCACCGGT
>JAOZJV010000808.1 GCA_029935695.1 Candidatus Krumholzibacteriia bacterium
TTTGGTGGCCTATCTTGTTAAACACCGGTTGATCAAGGCAGCTTCGAAAATCAAAGTCATCAGTGAACAGGGCCTTGAAATGGGACGACCCAGCAGGCTCATTGCAGAAGCCGAAGTCAAGGATGGCAAAGCAGTCCACATCACTGTGGGAGGCAGTTGCGTCCTCGTTGGCACCGGCAACTTTATTATTCCCTGAGCCCAGCTCACAGACAAAAAAATTAACCGGGCGCGCCCTGCAGTCGCCCTTTGCCCCATGGAAGAGGATACGTCAATGAATGTCCCCGCCGGATTGTCCACGGAAATGTGCGACATGGTTATCGAAACCCTGAAGCAGGTCGCGGCTCGCGAATTGCCCGATTCATTGCTGCTTGAATTGGACGAAAAAGACCAGTTTCCTGCTGATGTGATCAAAAAAATGCTTTCTCCCGATGTGGGGCTGCATCTGATTTTCCTGCCCGAAAGTGCAGGGGGATTGGGTGGGGGTGCCCGTGATATTTGCCGGGTCAGCGAAGAGATGGCCAGATCTGATCTTGGGGTGGCCACAGCCTTTTTGGCCATTTGTCTCGGGACCGACCCCATTCTTGTGGGTGGCACAGAAGAGCAAAAAGCCAAATGGCTTGGACGCATCGCCTCTGAGGGGATGATTGTGGCCTATGGTGTGACCGAACCTTCTGCTGGCAGCGATGTGGCCAGCATTCAAACCACTGCTGACCAGGTTACCGATGCCGATGGCAACGTGACGGGTTACCGTTTGAACGGAACCAAGCAGTTCATCACCAACGGCGGAGTGGCGCAACTTTACACCATTTTGGCCAAAACGCCCGGTGGTCTCAGCTTCTTCGTGGTGGAACGGGACACTGAAGGACTGAGCGTTGGCGTGCACGAGGACAAACACGGCATCCGGGCCAGCAATACCACCGGTGTTATTCTGGAAGATGTGGTTGTGCCTGCTGAAAATCTGATTTGCGGGGAAGAAGGCCAGGGCCTTAAACAAGCCAATGCGGTCTTTGGTTACACGCGACTCATGGTTGGGGCGTTTGGTCTCGGCGGCGGACAGGCTCCTTTGGAGCGTGCTCTGGCTTATGCCAAAACCCGCATGCAGTTCGGTGCACCCATTTTTGAAAAACAGGGTTATCAGTTCAAATTGCTGGTGGACAGCTGGATCGATCTGGCCGCTGGCCGTGCTTATGCCGAGCAATCCTCATTGACCATCGACAACGGTAACCACGACCTGGCCACCGAAGGCAGCATCGCCAAATTATGGTGCACCGAGGCGGGATTGCGGGCTGCTAATAATTCCATTCAGGCTCTGGGCGGCTACGGGTACACCCGTGAATACATGGTGGAGAAGATGTACCGCGATGTGCGCATCACCACGATTTACGAAGGCACCAGTGAAATCCAGCAGAGCATTATCGGCATGTATCGCTGGCGACAAACGGTGCGCTCCAAGGGCCAGTTCTATGAGGACCTCGCTTTGAAACTGGATGCAGTGGCCGAACAATGCCCCACCGTTGGCGCCCATGTGGTGGCCGCCGCTGTTCGCGGATTGAACCAGGTGGTGCAGCATCTTCACAAGGCCCGTTTGACCCGGAACCAGATCGTCATGTTCGCCATGGCCGACATGATGACCATTTGTGAAGTGGCCGCGGCCTTTGTGGAAAAAGCAGCCCGGCTGGCCGATGCCGGCGATGCCCAGG
>JAOZJV010000251.1 GCA_029935695.1 Candidatus Krumholzibacteriia bacterium
TGGCTGCCCAGGTTGGTGGTTTGAAAATTCCAAACTTGCAGAGCCTCGGCCTGGGAAACATTCAGGATCTTGAAGGGGTTCAGGCTGCTGCTCAGCCCCGTGCCGGGTATGGCCGTCTGCAGGAAGTCTCATCCGGCAAGGACAGCACCACCGGGCATTGGGAACTGATGGGATTGGTCACCGAAAAGCCATTCCCCACTTACCCCGATGGGTTCCCGCCGGAAGTTCTCGATGAATTCTCTCGTCTCACGGGCTACGGCGTTCTGGGCAACAAAGCGGCCAGCGGCACCGCCATCATCGAAGAGTTGGGGGATGAGCACCTCGCCACTGGCAAACTCATCGTTTACACGTCTGCGGACAGTGTTTTTCAGGTGGCTGCCCACGACCAGGTCTGTGATCTGGATGAGCTTTACCGGATTTGTGAGATTGCCCGCGAAATGCTGGATGGCAATCACAAAGTCAGCCGCGTCATCGCTCGCCCTTTCACCGGACCATCAGGGCAATTCAGCCGCACCGAATTCCGTCATGACTATTCCGTGGAACCACCCGAAGGTTCTTTGGTGCTGACAGGCCTGCAACAACATGGCGTCCGGGTTTTATCCATCGGCAAGATTTACGATTTGTTCGCCGGCACCGGCATTGACGAAAGTCATGTCTCGCGCAATAACGGCGAAGGCATGGCCGAACTGGATCTTCAGTATGGTAAAAATGCCGATGAATCTGCTTTGATTCTGCTGAACCTGGTGGATTTTGACATGCTCTGGGGCCACCGCAACGATCCTGAGGGCATGAAAAAGGGCCTCGAAACCTTTGATGTATGGCTGGGCAAATTTCTGCCGAAGATGCATGATGGCGATCTGTTGCTGATGACAGCCGATCACGGCAACGATCCGACCACTCCAAGCACTGACCACAGTCGCGAACAGGTGCCCATTCTGGCTTACCTGGCCGGCTCGGGAAAAGGCGTGGATCTGGGAGTGCGCATGGGCTTCATGGATGTGGCCGCCACTTATGCTGACTTTTTTGGTGCTCCGGCATTGACCCGAGGCACCAGTTTCCTCTCATCCCTGAACACGGAGGACGGGATTTGAAAGACCAATACAGAGACCTTGTGCAGAAGGCTTGCGCCGCCAGGCTGAACAGCCATTCTCCTTATTCCAACTTCCGGGTGGGGGCTGCCCTGCTCGCTTCCGATGGCCGCATCTTTGTGGGCACCAATGTGGAGAATGCCAGCTTCGGTTTGTCCAACTGCGCTGAACGCACAGCCATTTTCACGGCTGTGACTGCAGGCGCTACCGAATTTGAAGCCATCGCCGTATGCGCCGACGGCACCGAACCAACAGCTCCCTGTGGGGCCTGCCGGCAGGTTCTGGTTGAATTTGGTTTGGACATTGTGGTGCTCATCGCAGGTGAAAATGGCCCAGATGAAACCGTGCGCCAAACCACTGTGCGCGAGTTGGTGCCCGATGCATTTGTGACTTTTAAAGATCATTCCAGGGAAGGATCCTGATGAATATTCTCGAAATTATTGAGGCCAAGAAAACCGGACAGGAACTTACTGATGAGCAAATCCGGTTTGTGGTGGACGGCTTCACTGCTGATGAGTTTCCCGTCTATCAAATGTCTGCTTTCCTGATGACGGTTTGGTTCAACGGGATGACTCCGGCTGAAACCGCAGCATTGACCGGGGCCATGCTTGAGTCTGGTGATCAGCTCGACACCAGTGGTCTTTCCGGTCCCAGCGCCGACAAGCACAGCACTGGCGGTGTGGGGGACAAGGTCAGTCTGCTGCTGGCGCCTCTGGCTGCGGAATGCGGGCTGAAGGTGCCCATGCTCTCCGGACGTGGGCTGGGCCACACAGGTGGCACCCTGGACAAGCTGGAGGCCATCCCCGGTTACCGGATCCACATGGAAAATGAAGAGTTTCTGGCCATCACCGAAAAAATCGGGTGCGCCATTGTGGGGCAGAGTGGCAGCATTGCTCCGGCTGATGGACGGATTTATGCTCTGCGCGATGTGAGTGCTACAGTGGATTGTGTGCCCTTGATCACGGGGTCCATCATGTCCAAAAAATTGGCAGCCGGTCCTCAGACCATCATCATCGATTTGAAAACAGGTTCTGGCGCCTTCATGACCAACCAGGACAAAGCCCGGCAACTGGCTGCCGCGTTGGTGGAAACTGGCCGGCGTTACGGGCGCAAGATGAGCGTCGTTTTTTCAGATATGGACCAACCCCTGGGCCGTGCCATCGGCCATGCCAACGAAACCATCGAAGCGTTTGATGCCCTGCGCCCCGGCCACCGGCAAACGGCCCCCCAGGACCTGGTTGTTTTGACCGAAGATCTGGTGGCGGAAATGGTGCGGGTTTCAGGTGTGCGGCCGGATCGGGAGCAGAGCCTGGCTCTGGTCAGGGAAGTTTGGGACAATGGGCAGGCCTTTGAGCGCATGCTTTCCTGGGTGAAGGCTCAAGATGGTGTTCTGAACCCTGATGAGCCTGATTTCGGGTTGAAAACCGCACCTCTGGCTTTGGAATTGAAGGCCCCGGCTGCCGGCTGGTTGGCGAAGATCGATTGCCGCCAGGCCGGATTGGCATTGGCTGACATGGGAGGGGCCCGGCGCAAGGTTGAAGATCCGTTGGACCTGACCTGCGGTATCGAATTTTTGCCGCAGATTGGTGACCGGATGGAGGCTGGCGATACCCTGGCCCGGATTTATTGTGACCGCAAGGAACAGGCCCAACTGGCTGCAAATCGGCTCTTGGAATCTCTTGAGTTCAGTGAGACGGAAGTGGCTGCCAACGCGTTAATTATCGATCGCATTGAGTAGAAAATTTTGCCCTTGGATATTAAAGAGAAGGCCCCAGCTGGGGCCTTCTCTATTTGCTGATACTGCGTTGAAAATCAGAATTCCCCGTCATCATCATCCAAAGTCTGAAAGTCTTTGTTGAGGCCCTGGAAATCATGCAGCTGTCCTCCGTGCACATCGCAGAACTTCTGAGGGAAGTTAGTGGGCAAAAAGACTTCAAGGGCGGTGCTGTCGCAGCTGGTGGTGGCCAGCATGCCGGTGCGCAGGCATACGGTTTTCTCCAGAATGCCGGGGGGGCGGATGAAAGGCTCTTCTCCCTTTTCGTCCGAAATTTTCCCCATGAATTTGGCCCAGATGGGCAAGGCCATGCGACTGCCGGTGGCGCCGCGACCCATGGGCAGGGCCTTGTCGAAGCCCACCCACACACCCGCGCAATAACTTGGCGTGAAGCCACAGAACCAGGCGTTAGTGCTCTCGTTGGTGGTGCCGGTTTTACCCGCGCCGGTTTTCGTGAAACCTCTCCAGGAGGCACCCCGGGCAGTTCCCTCCAGGATGGTTGTGCGCAGCAGATTGCTCATCATGTAGGCTTCGGCCGGATCCAGGGCGTCCCGCTGCTGAATCCTGACCTCAAACAAAATCTCTCCGTCGGCACTTTCCACCCGGGTGATGAGGTGTTGTTTGGTGTAGACCCCATGGTTGGCAAAAGTGCTGTACGCGGCCACCACTTCTTTGAGTGTGACTTCGCCTGCACCCAGGAAAAGGGCTGGAACCCGAGGCAGAGGCGTGGTGAACCCCAATTTACGCACATTCTCCAGAAGCGGAGCTAACCCAAACTCATTGTACAGCTTAGCTGTTGGAGCGTTGACTGATCTTGTCAGAGCGTATCGCAATGTCATGGGGCCCTGGAAGCGTCCTGAGAAGTTCTTGGGTCGCCAAAGGCTGGCTCCGGTGTCCAGTACGAAGGGTGTGTCCAGAAGGATGGAGCAGCTGTTGAATCCATTTTGAAGGGCCGTCAGGTAAACGAAAGGTTTGAAAATGGAGCCAGGCTGGCGCGAGCTCTGGGTGGCCAGATTCCATTTGTAATCTTCAAAGGACCGTCCGCCAACCATGCCCAGCAAGGCACCGGTGCGAACATCCTGCAACAGGGCTGCTCCCTGCAGGTATTCCATGGTTTCCGGTTGTTCACCCACCGTGGCCAGGGAGTCGTAAAGAGCCCGGGTCATCTCGTATTCCCGGGCTGTTTCTTCGGTGGTCAGATGGCTTTCCAGTGCTTCTTCCATCCATATCTGATAACGGGGAACCAAAGTTGTGTAAACCTTGAGACCTTCTTTATAGAGCTTAGTGGCCCCATAGTCCCTTTCAAGCACCTTGCGAACTTCTTCGACGAAATAAGAGGCAAAACCGGCACTGACGATTTCAGAGGCCTTTTTTGATTGGGGAAAGACCTCCGTCGCACCAATGCTGGTGGCCTCGGCCCGGGTCAGTGCGCCGGAAGAAATCATGGTCTCAAGCACGATTGAACGGCGTTTGTAGGCGTTTTCCAGATTTGTGAAAGGAGAATAGCGCTCGGGCAATTGGATCATGCCGGCCATCATGGACGATTCGGCATCCGACAAATCCCAGACATTTTTGCCAAAAAAGGTATGCGAGGCAGCCTGCACACCGTAGGTGCCTTTACCCAGATAGATTTCGTTCAGATACATGGCCAGGATTTCATCCTTGGTGTAGATCTGTTCAATCTGCACCGCCAGAATCATTTCCTTCAGTTTACGCTTGATACGTTTTTCAGGGGTCAGGAAGAGGTTACGGGCCAATTGCTGGGTCAGGGTGCTGGCTCCGTGCAGGTCGCCCCGCACAATGTTGTACCAGACCACACCCACCAAACGCCGCAGATCAAGGCCATAATGATCGTAAAATCGCCTGTCTTCCACGGAAATGACCGCTTGTTGCAGGCGACGGGGGATGCGGTTCAGGGGAACCAGAGTCCTGTTCTCCGTGTAAAATTCGTGCAGAGTATCACCGTTGGCTGCAAATACAATGGTCTTGACCGGAGATTCGATGGTCTGCAGAGATTCCAGGCTGGGCAGGTCCCTGGATAGCTGATCCACCCCATAGATGATGCCAGCCACGGATCCCAGGATCAGCAGCAGCACCAGAATGAGAAAGGTTCTGACGAACCAAAGGGGGATTTTCAACTGAAAAAAACGGCGCATGGCTCCTCCTGGCCGAAATCATTGGATGCCTGATCGGCACCCACTGTATGACTGTATCCTTATTATTCCAATATAAACCCCGAACAAAGATAAATTCCAGTTTTCCGGAAGGTTGGATTTTGAATTTTATCACTCCTGGTGCCTATTTTGAAGATTGTTGGTGTTGAGTTACATCAAGGATTTGTTGGGTCAAAGGGTTGGTGAAGGGTTCCATGTGCTGAATATTTCATCAGCAAGATTAAAATAGCATTAAAGGAAGGCCTGTGGGGGGCCGAATACCTGCCCTGCTTGGCATTTTGAAGGATTCTGAAAATAATTTGAAAAAACTGCCATAAAACTTTGACAGCAAGGGGGTCGCCGTATAACTTGCGCCCCCGTTGCCCAAGTGAACAATACGTTGATCATCTGGAGCAACCGCCACTGCCACTTTCATCTGGCGAAAGCAGGATTGAGTGGGATGGCGGCTCGGGTCTAAATTAAGTCAATTAATTAGTTGACACTTTGATAGACCTTGAGTACCTTACTTCTCCCCTGATAAAAGGGGACCAGCAGCAGCGACTGTCTGGTACAGATCTTTGACAACAGAATAGCGTGCGAGAGCCTTTAAACAATTTTGAGTTCATCTTGAAATATGTGAAGGGTTAGAGGAGCAATTTATTGCGACTTTGAACCGGAATTATTTTGGGATGTCATAAGCGAAAAAAACAGGAAATTTCCTGTTAATTTAAATATTAACAACGGAGAGTTTGATCCTGGCTCAGAACGAACACTGGCGGCGTGGATTAGGCATGCAAGTCGAACGAGAAAGTTCTCTTCGGAGAGCGAGTACAGTGGCGAACGGGTGAGTAACGGGTGGAAAACCTGCCCTTCAATGGGGG
>JAOZJV010000252.1:0-1646 GCA_029935695.1 Candidatus Krumholzibacteriia bacterium
CTTCCGTCAACATGCTCGATGAAGCAGTGAAAATAGCGCAGCCATCACCCTCAAAACTCAAATCTTCCAGCACACCATTCTCCGCTTTCACGAACAAAGTCAGCTTATCGCCGCACAACGGATTGTATCCTTCGGTGCAACGGCACTGGCCGCCTTCGTGACAATCCATGGACCGCTTGTTGCGGGGATTTTGGCCATGATCCAGGATCAGGCTCTGGTACAGGTCTCGCAGGTCACTCATTTTCCAAAAAACTTTCTGAGTTTGCCAATAGCCTCGCCTAAAGCATCGAGGTCGGCGGTGGTGTTGTAAATTCCCAAAGATGCCCGGGTGGTCGCCGGCACCTGGAATCGCTCCATCACTGGTTGGGCGCAATGGTGTCCCGTGCGCACGGCCACTTTTTCGGCACCGAGGAAAGTACCCACATCGTGAGGATGGATCCCGTCGAGAACAAAACTGAACAGGGTGGCTTTGTTTTTGGCTGTGCCAATTTGCCGCAAGCCGGGAATTCCTGCCAGCAAATCGTTGCCATAGGTCTGCAGCTCTGCAGCATGGGCCTCAATGGTTTCGAAACCAATGTCTTCCACATACTGGATAGCCACCCCAAGGCCAATGGCCCCGGCAATATTCGGTGTTCCTGCTTCAAAACGTGCGGGCAGTGGTGCGTACGTGGTCTTTTCGAAGGTGACGGATTCAATCATGTCGCCCCCGCCTTCATAAGGAGGCATGCTTTCCAGCAACTCTGCCTTGCCGTACAAAACCCCAATACCCGTTGGACCGTAAATTTTGTGCCCTGAAAAAACATAGAAATCACAGTCCAGATCCTGAACATCAACAGCCAGATGCGGCACAGCCTGAGCGCCGTCCAGAATGACGGGAACATCCTGGGCGTGAGCCATGGCCACGATTTCCTTGACCGGATTGATGGTGCCCAGGGCATTGGACACATGGGCCACGGAAACTAATTTAGTGCGCGGACCGAGAAGTTCGGCGAAGGCCGTCATGTCCACTTCGCCATCATCATTGATGGGCACAACTTTCAGCACGGCGCCAGTGCTCTGGCACAGCAGCTGCCAGGGAACAATATTCGAATGATGCTCCAGGTGTGTGATCAGAATTTCATCACCCTGGCCCAGACGCTGCCGGCCGATAGTGCTGGCCAGCAGGTTGATCGCCTCAGTTGTTCCGCGCACGAAGATGATTTCCTTCTTGTGCCGGGCATTCAAAAAACTCTTCACCACGGCACGCGAGCCTTCGTAACGACGGGTGGCCTCTTCGCTCAGAAAGTACACTCCCCGGTGAATATTGGCGTAAGCCGCACCGTAAAAATCACTCACTGCGTCCAATACTGCCTGGGGTTTCTGGGCGCTGGCTCCGCTGTCCAGATAAACCAGTCCGTTGTCCTGGCCATCCGTTTGAAAGATGGGAAAATCGTTGCGCAAATCGCCACAACGCAGCCGCTTAAGATGGCTTTCGGAGATGATTCCGCTCACGTTATTTGCCTCCCTGGCTCTGGGCCAAACGGGCTGTAATTTCGGAGTCCAACCGGGTGCGCAAATCGGCTTCATCCACACCTTCGAGAATTTCATTGGCAAAAGCCTTGGCCAGCATGACCCGGGCGCTTGCTGCGTCGAATCCCCGGGAGCGC
>JAOZJV010000252.1:1656-5888 GCA_029935695.1 Candidatus Krumholzibacteriia bacterium
ATGCTCTTCATCCAACTGACCAGTAGTGGAACCGTGACTGCATTTCACATCGTCGGCATAGATTTCCAGACGGGGGATGCTGTTGCTCACCGCGTCATCACTCAACAACAGATTACGATTGGTCTGATGAGCGTTGGTTTGCTGGGCATCGCGGGCCACCAGAATCTGTCCGTCAAAAACACCGCGTGAATTGTCGTCAAAAAGACCTTTGTAGAGTTCGAATGTTTCACAACCGGAAACCAGATGATCCACCCGGGTGCGCATGTCCCGGCGTTCCTGGCCACCAGCCATGCTCAAAGCCGTCAGGTTGCAAGAGGCGCCCTGGCCAGCAAGGCCCAGATGCAATTCACGGCGCACCTGCGCACCGCTCATGGCAAATTCCCGGCTGGTGTAATTGCTGCCCTCACTCTGGTGCACATGAGTGCTGCCCAGATGCAGAGCCGCCGATGCTTCACTGATAATTTTGAGATGGACAATGGTTGAATCGGCTGCGCAGAAGACTTCCGTCACCGGAACGTGCAGCATTTCATCCTCTGCCTCTGAGTCAAAGTGTTCGATGATGGTTGCTTTGCTGCCCCGACCGGCCCGAATCAGATTCCGTGGAGTCACCAGTTTACCGGCAGCGCTGCTGTCGGTGATGAAATGCAGATGAACGGGTTGATCCAGGCATACGCCCTCGGCCAGCTCCAGCAGCACTCCGTCGGTCCAGAAAACCGAGTTGAGAGCCACCAGCGGGGCATTTTCGGTGGCAGCCAAATCACCCAGACCGGCGACCATTGCTCCCGCCAGGGGCCGCAGAACAACTCCCGAAGGCAGATTTGCGAGCCATGAATTTTCAGCTGAGAAAACGCCATTGATAAAGGTCAGACGAAGACCATCTGTCGCCGGCAAAGTAATGGAACTTCCGGCTTTCTCACCACCTTCAAGAGGAACAAAACGACCATGAGAAAACACGCTCGTATCGCTGTACTTCCACTCTTCCCTGCCACGCAGATCGAAACCCGAGGCCAGAAAGTGATCCAGCCCACGCTGGCGCAAAGCAGTCACAGCAGGAATATCATCCTGACTGCCCACATGCTGAGCAGCCGCCAGGGCCACCAGGGATGTCTTTGCCGCCATCATCACGACACGGCCTCCTCAACCCAGGAGTAACCCTTCTTTTCCAACTCCAGAGCCAGCTCTTTTCCACCGGACTTGACGATGCGTCCGCCAGCCAGCACATGCACTTTGTCGGGCACGATGTAATCCAGCAGGCGTTGGTAGTGAGTGATGACCAGAAAGCTGCGCTCGGGATCGCGAAGAGAGTTCACGCCTTCACTGACAACCCGCAGAGCATCAATATCCAGACCCGAGTCGGTCTCATCCAGGATGCTGAATTTGGGTTCCAGCATGGCCATCTGGAAACACTCGTTGCGTTTCTTTTCACCACCGGAAAAACCAACATTCAACGAACGTCCCAGCAGATCATTTTTCAGACCCATGACTTTCATTTTGCTTTGGGCCACTGCAGAAAAATCAAAGGCATCGTAAGGAGCCTCTCCACGATGCTTTCGTCCAGCATTCACCGCGGCGCGCAAAAACTCTTCGTTGCTGATGCCGGGAATTTCCACCGGATACTGAAACGCGAGAAAGATGCCATCAAGGGCACGCTGCTCCGTGTTGAGCGCCAGCAGGTCCTGTCCCTGATAGAGCACTTCGCCACCCGTCACTTCATAGTTTTCATTACCGGCCAGCACCTGCGAAAGAGTGCTTTTGCCCGACCCGTTGGGCCCCATGATGGCGTGCACTTCTCCAGGAGCGATCTCCAGGTTGATCCCTTTGAGGATTTCTTTCCCATCGATACTCGCGCTTAGATTTTTAATACTCAGCATTTGCTTTCCTGCTCCTTGTATTCCATAACGGCAACCGGTTTAACCGACGCTGCCTTCCAGACTGACATTCAAAAGTTTCTGGGCCTCTACGGCGAACTCCATGGGCAACTCCCGGAATACTTCCCGGCAGAACCCGTTGACTATCATCGAAACCGCTTCTTCAGTGCCAATTCCCCGCTGATTGCAGAGAAAGATCTGGTCATCGCCGATGCGGGTGGTGGTGGCTTCGTGCTCCACCTGGGCCGAACTGTTGGCCGACTCGATATACGGAAAAGTATGGGCGCCGCACTTGTCCCCCAGCAGCATGGAATCGCACTGGGTGAAGTTGCGTCCGCCATGAGCTTTCTTGCCCATGCGCACCAGCCCCCGGTAGGTTTGATCACCCTGACCGGCGCTGATGCCTTTGGAAATGATTGTGCTGCGGGTGTCGCGACCAAGATGAATCATTTTGGTGCCCGTATCGGCCTGCTGATGATTGTTGGTCAGAGCCACCGAGTAGAATTCACCAACGGAACCATCACCTTTCAAAACACAGCTGGGATACTTCCAGGTGATAGCCGATCCGGTTTCCACCTGGGTCCAGCTGATGCGCGACCGCGCGCCGGCGCACAGGCCCCGCTTGGTCACAAAATTGTAGATGCCACCCACACCGTTTTCATCGCCGGGGTACCAGTTCTGAACGGTGCTGTATTTGATGGTGGCGTCGTCATGGGTGTAGAGTTCGACCACTGCGGCGTGCAGCTGGTTCTCATCCCGCTGAGGAGCCGTGCAGCCTTCCAGATAGGTGACGCTGGCGCCTTCTTCGGCCACAATCAGAGTGCGCTCAAACTGGCCCGTGCTGGCTTCGTTGATGCGGAAATAGGTGCTCAAATCCATGGGGCATTTGAGGCCCTTGGGAATAAAAACAAACGAGCCATCAGTGAATACTGCGCTGTTGAGAGCGGCATAATAGTTGTCCGTGTAGGGAACAACTTTACCCAGGTACTTGCGCACCAACTCCGGGTGCTTGCCCACTGCTTCGGAAAGAGGCATGAAGATAACGCCCATGGCAGCAAGCTTGTCCTGATGAGTGGTAGCCACCGAGACGCTGTCGAACACCGCATCGACAGCCACATTGGCCAAACGCTTTTGTTCACCCAGTGAGATGCCCAGCTTTTCATAAGTCGCCAGCAACTCCGGATCAACCTCATCCAGGCTCTTCACTTTTTCCTTCTGCTTGGGAGCCGAATAATAGCTGATATCCTGAAAATTGATCTTCGGGAAATCCACTTTCTGCCAGTTGGGCTCTTCCATTTGCTGCCAATGGGCAAAGGCTTTCAACCGGAACTCCAGCATCCACTGCGGCTCATTCTTCTTGGCCGAAATAAAGCGGATAACATCTTCATTAATACCAGGCGGCAAAGTATCAGACTCGATGTCCGTCACAAAGCCCCACTTGTATTGCTCGGAGGCAAGCTCCTCCAGCATTTTCTTTTCTTCGCTCATTGCATCCTCTGGGCGCTGATATCCACAAGAGATCCGGACATCTGGGCCAGGTTATAGCTTTCAAGAGTGTTTTGAAGGAGCTGATTCACCAGACTCCAGTTTTCACGCAGACCACAGTTGGTCACTTTGCACTTGCAAGGCTCTTCGGTGGCACACTCGGTCATGCTGAAAGGACCTTCAAAAGCGGATACCATATCCATCAGTGTGATGTCTTCGGGAGTACGGGCCAGACTGTATCCTCCACTGACTCCCCGGGTAGATTCCAGCAGGTTTTCAGTGGTAAGGATTTTCAGTATTTTCCGCACCGTAGGCAGTGGCAAACCCATGTGTTCACTGAGTTTCGGTGCAGTTGCCAGCTCCCTGCCACCTTGCAGGGCAAGGTGGGTCATGAGGGCAATTCCATAGTCTGTCAATTTGGTCACACGCAGCATTAATTTGTCCTGAAATTTGAAACTGAACCAAAATGGTAAAGTTTGATAGTAGACAAATTAAGTACTATTTAAAATAAAGCAAGATAAAATTAGTGTTGTTACGAAAATATTATTGGGTCGGTTGGCATATTCCAAGTGTAGATCGCCGGTGGAGATTTCACCATTGAGTTCAAGCCATGGGTATGGATTCGGGCATGGCAAACTGAACAGACCGCCCTCAAATTTGATACCTTGTTGCTGCCCCCTTGGGAGCGCGAAACAACATGGTGGATTTCAAGGAATCTTGTGTGATTGCAACCGGGCATTTGGCATTTGTGACGGGCCATGGCCAGGACCTTCCGTCTTGTTGCCGGAGGAATTGAAGTAGTATTACGGCCCTCTGGAGTAGAGACCTGACAATCGCTTTGATAACGTTCAAACTCAGATTTCCCAATTTCCAATTCGC
>JAOZJV010000809.1 GCA_029935695.1 Candidatus Krumholzibacteriia bacterium
AGTGGCCGAAAAGAAGGCGGATTTAACGCGTTACTAACAGGGTGGTTCGATTTCACAGGTATCCATACGGGGTTCGGCGAAAAAGTATTTTTTAGAAGTTCAACCTCACCGGGAAATGGAGGTGGCTTTGCCAGGGAACTGAACAAACAATCCACTAACTTCAAGCAAGTTTTCCTGCATCCAAATGATGCAATTGCTGTTCTGGGCATCAAGGATAATTAGGACGTTTGGGCTGGTCATCATCAGAATCGGTTGATAAATGCTGTACAGCATTTTGAAGTTATATGGGCGTGTCTCTCAATATCTTGGTTTTTTCTTTGAGAAAGTAAAAACTTGAAAACCAGTGATTCTTTGACCAACCTTAAGGGGCCTTTCATCAAAAAACGGCACAAAACGTGGCTAAAATTGTCCTGAATTGTCAATGGGAGATGATGATGTTTAAAAAAATTGCTGGGTTGTTTGTAATGATGTCACTTCTGGGAATGGCCCTTGCCTCCTGCAACAAGGAGCAAAAGCCTGTTACGAATGATGAAATTTGCCAAAGCTTATTTGAGGCCCTTCAGACCAATAATGTTGAATTGTTTTCATCGTTATTACTCACCGAAGAGCCCTTTCAAGGCATGGTCAATAGTCTTGATGAAACTGATCCCAAAGAGAAAAGTATTAAGGTCGATTTTAGCACGACATTTAATGTCGAAAAGGCCACCAGCGAATCATTGGCATCGTTCAATAAACTGGTAAGGTCGGGACAAGAGGAAAACATAGACTTAAAGAATGCTGTGTATTCGGGTGTCATTTTCAAAAAGACCCGGTATGAGGCAGGAAACCATGCATGCAAAAAATTGAAATTTAAAATGATAATAGGAGAGGAATTTTACTCGGTCAGTATCAATCTCTTCCAGACTGACGATGGGATGTTTATCTATGACGAATTGAATGTAACTGATTTGCCCAATTATAATTTCAATTTGGTTACTCCCGCAGAAAACCCGGTGACCGTTCCTGCAGGCCAAGGCCTCGACTTGGTTATTGAGTTCAATGCGGATGCAGTCAACGAGAGAGGCGCATGGATCCAGACTGTCTTTGACGGTAAAGGCGGAGGAATGTATTACGATTCATCCATGGAGTCTCCATTAAACAGGGACATACCCTCCAAAGTCCTGACTCCTGGCAAACACACCCTTGAATATTTTTTACAGCCTAGCGGAAGTAATACAGACAACCCACTGGCAGCAATAAAATTGGATATTATCGTAAAATAATCAGTGGGTAATTAAGAAAGGGTGCAGCTTCATGGTTGCACCCTTTTTTCTTCACAAAAAATCACCTGACGAGCATCACCTTCTTCTGCTGCACGCCACTTCCACTTTCCATCCTCACGAAATATGGACCGGAAGCAACAGCACTCCCCCGACTGTCGCTCCCGTCCCAGATGACCTCCTGAGGCCCTGCTTCAAATACACGATCTTCCAGCACCACGACCTTGCGACCGGTCACATCATACACCACGACAGCGATGCGTTGAGGCTGATCAATTTCAAACCGTATGGCCGTTCGTGGATTGAATGGGTTAGGGGTCGCCCCGGTAATATCAATCCCAGAACTGGATCCGGGGAGGGGAACAGAACAGTCCAGCTTCCTGATCCAGCAAATGGCTTGTTCCATGACCGTGTCCACCCCATTGCGACAATCTTG
>JAOZJV010000810.1 GCA_029935695.1 Candidatus Krumholzibacteriia bacterium
CCCATTTTTTGGAGCGCATCATGCAGAAAAGTGAAGCGGGTGCCCTTTCGGTGGTTTCGGGTGAGGCCATGCGGCTGCTGATGAACTATTCCTGGCCCGGCAATGTGCGGGAATTGGAAAATGCCCTGGAACACGCGGTGGTTCTCAGTCGCGGCGCCACCATCAGGGCGGCCCATCTGCCCCCGGAATTATCGCGCACTGCCAGCGGTGGCCGCTTGCAGGAAGTGCCTCTGCATTCATCCCAGGAAAAAGAAATGCTTTCAGATGCCTTGCAGCGAGCCGGATGGAACCGCAGCCGGGCCGCCCGGCGGTTGGGCATTGACAGGACAACGTTATGGCGCAAAATCCGGGAGTACGGACTGGTCCCGGATGATCACGATTAATTTTTGAAGGTGAGCCGTTGGCAATGAATGAAAAAATGAAGAAGGGTTGTGGCATCGGTTGTGGTGTCTTCACCATCCTGGTGTTTGTGATCATCGGCAGCGTTGCTTTTTTCGTGCGTGACATGAGCGCCGACTACAAGGCTGTTGAAAAATCTGAAAAAGAGCTGGTGGTTACTCTTGGTGGGATTGCCGATTTTATTCCCCCGGCCGGTGGGTTGCCTGCCGCTGATCGCGTGCAGACTTTTGTGGAAGTACGCCAGGCTCAGGCCGAATGGCGTCAGCATGTGGCCAATTCTTTTGAGGAATTTCTGGTCAAAAAAGATGAAAGTGCTGCAGGCGGTTTTAAACATTTTATCCAACTGATTCGTTCCACGACGGATATGGCTCCTTCCCTGGCCAGCTTCTGGGCATCACGAAACGCCGCCCTGATGGATCATGAAATGGGCCCGGGAGAATACAGCTATATCTACTGTCTGGCCTATTTCTCCTACCTTGGATATGACCCCGGCGATGGTGCCCACGATTCAGAATTGGATTTCAGCAAAGATTCCGGGACCGGCCTGAGTGTTGGTTCAGACAGTGAGATGACCGAAGGCCAGCGCCGGGATGCTGCCTGGCGCCGGATCAATAACTTGATGCTGCCTTTGCTTGAAACCGCCGAGCGCACTGAATTGAATCTGGAACCTGCCGAAGCTGAGCAGTGGCTGGCCGAGTTGGATATGGAAGTGGCGGTGATGCAGGAATCGTCCATGCGTTACCCATGGCGCAATGGAGCGCCCCGGTTGCTGGCTGATATTTTTCGGCCCTTCCGTAAGGATCTGGAAGAGCAGTATAATATTGCGGTCAATCCGGTCGAGTTGATTTTCGAGCAGGTTAAAAACGAAGATTAATGTCTCACTTTTAAACAAAAGGCCCGCACTTCATAGAAAGTGCGGGCCTTTGTCGCAGTAGGACAGAAGATTATTTTTTCTCGGTCCAGACTTCGATGATGCGCAGAACAGTCTCTGTAGCCAGTTCCATATCCTTCACACAAACCCACTCACCATACCCATGGAAATCCTGCTCACCGGTAAAGATATTCGGTGTAGGCAAGCCCTTGGCCGAAAGAGTGGATCCGTCGGTGCCACCGCGAATACTGCCCTGAATAGGCTCCATGCCAGCGCGCTTGACACCTTCAAGAGCATACGCCATGGCCCGGGGTTCCTTGGCCAAATCGTACTTCATGTTGCGGTAGTACTCTTTGATTTCCATCCGGAAACTGCTGCCTGCCCACTTGGCGCAGGCCGCTTCAGCATACTCACGAATTTTTTCT
>JAOZJV010000811.1 GCA_029935695.1 Candidatus Krumholzibacteriia bacterium
AGGGGCACCATACAGACCACGCGGCAATCACCGTGGTGATAACATTTACTCAGGTCGTAAACGATTTTCATGGGTGAAATTGACCCCACCAGGCCGTAAGTCAGCCCAATTGGACAACCATAACGACACCAGAAACGCCGGGAATAGAACACCTCAAACAGCAACAGGGCACCGACCCAGATCAGGGCCAGTCCTGGACCGTAAATCAGAGCACGACTGACAATTCCCGTAGGGGAAATAGTTTCGTACACCGTGTAACCTGTGACAAAGGCAAGCACAGCAAATAGCAGCCACAGCCACAACCGACCGCGTCGGTCAAAATCGTGATGTTTGGCCAGACCTTTTTTTGCCAGGAACATATGCAGCATTTCTGCCCATTCGCCCAGCAGGTGATACGGACACACCCAGGAGCAGAATGTGCGGCCACCCAAAAGCCACCAACCGATAAAGATGGTGACAATACCAATCACCAGGTTGATCAGCACCTGTTTGTAGGCCAGCATGACCTGCAAAGCTGCGTTCAGATCCGCCATATGAAAACCGACAAAGCGAGAACCGGTCAGGGCACCTTCCACCAGCTGCAGATCAATCCGGTAGGATAGGATAAAGATCAGGTTAACGACCACGATGGCAGTCCATCTTTTGATGCGCCACCGCTTGGTTTTGGCTGCCTGCAGTGCCCGTTCTTCCTTGATTTGCTGCTTTTTCTCCTCATCAAGCATGGCCACGTATTGAGCATGGCGTTCCGTTGCAGCTGCAGAAATTTCATCTGGAGATGCTTTGTGAGGCTTACGGCCAAAAAGAACAGCCAGAGATTCCACTAGTTGTTTCATGCGTGACCTCCTGCCCCATTATGAACCTTGATGGGATCTCCCCGATTTTCCACGTCCATTTCAATAACCGATGGCTCAGCCGGACAAATCATTTCGCAAACTCCACAACCTACACAACCTACCAGAATTTCAGGCCGCATAATGGGTCGGCCGTCATCTTTTTCCCCCGTCTGGACCATGCGAATGGCATGTTCGGGAGGACACTGGGCTTCGTTTCCGGCTGGTGGTTTACCAGCCTCACACTGGGCAATGCGAATTTCAATGGGACAGGTGCGCACGCAGAGGTCGCATACTTCCACATCGAACTCGTGCTCATTCAAAGCCAGAGGGTTCCAGCGATCAATATCATCGAAACGCAGTTTGCCGCCGAACTCGGGGCCCCGGGCCAGACCCTTGAACCCCTGCCCGGTGATGGCCAGGCAATTGTGCAGACGCACAACCTTTGCCACGGCCATGTTCGACTGATGCGAGTAGTTGATGTGATGAGTCAAGGCGCCCGTGGGACAAGCCAGAACGCACTGCAAACCGTCACAGGAAAAATCGCAAGCCTGTTTGCGGGAATCAATAAAGGGCACGCCAAGACCAAAGCCATCGGTAATGTCGGCCAGAGAAATAGCCTCCACGGGACAAACCTGCAGGCATTGGCCGCACTTGATGCATGAAGCCAGAAAGTCCTCTTCAACCAGGGCTCCAGGCGGTCGCTGGCGTTTCACCCAACCTTTGACCACAGGAATAATTCCGGCCATGGCCGCTCCCGCCAGACCGACAGTCATTGTTACGGTTCGCAGGAACTCACGCCTGCCTCTAACACTGGGCTTCTTTGCGGTTTTTTCTGTATTATTTCCCATCAGCACCCGACG
>JAOZJV010000253.1 GCA_029935695.1 Candidatus Krumholzibacteriia bacterium
ACGCAGGTGGCAATCCGTCTGATCGTGAACCTTCCAGCACCTGCAATGTTGTTTTGAAGACACTGTGTTCCCAGTTGCGCTCCAGGTGGCGTTCGATGAATTCATCGTTGTTCACATACCCGTAGGCCTCATTGGCGCAGTTCACAATGCCCATGCGATTGGTCAGAAAATCGGGCACGTAAATAATGCCGGCATTGAAGAGGGCCGCATCGTCCCGGGCGGCATCTTCCAGCTGGTTGTTCGAGGCGCCGCAGACAATACGGGCCTTGATGGTGGGGATGGTTTCGGGATTCAGAATGGCCCCGGTGGCACAGGGAGCGACGATGTCACATTCCTCGGCCAGGATGTCGTGATTGCCGATGGCCACGATGCGGGTTTCCAGTTCCTGGTTGTCGTTGAGTTTGCCTTCAAGAAAAGCGCGCAGGTTATCGGCCAGCTCTTCACTGATATCTGCGGCCACCACTTTGGACACGCCCTTTTCAAAGAGAAAACCAATGAGGGGCGAGCCCACATTGCCCATGCCCTGCACCGCCACGGTTTTTCCCTGAAGGGTGCCCATGCCGGCAAATTCAAGAGCAGCCTCCATACCCGACACCACACCCCGGGCAGTGGGCGCCGAAGGATTGCCGCTGCCACCGAGGGCAGCCGGAATGCAGGTGGTGAAACGGCTGGTGGCAAAAACATTGGCCATGTCCACCACATGGGTTCCCACATCCTCGGCCGTGACATAACAGCCCCGCAGATCAGAAAGCAGGCGTCCGTAATCCTGGTAAATATCCTCACGCATGGCCGGATCGGTTTTGATCTGGTCGGGATTGTGGGCCATGACGCCTTTGCCGCCACCCCACCAGAGACCGGCCAGGGCATTTTTGCGGGTCATGCCCTTGGCCAGGCGCATGCCATCGCGCAGGTAGTCTTCCACGGTGTCGTAGCTCCAGTAGCGCACACCGCCGGCAGCCTGGCCCCGGCAGGTGCGGTGAACAAAAGCACCCTGCAAGGTGTCGTGTTTCTCAGAAACCTGGAAAAACAAGCCTTCGTGCCCCATGAAATCACGGGTGTCATCATTGATAAAATCGGCCAAAACCTGTAATTCTTCATGGCTGGCCATGACCCGGCCACTTTTCTGGTCCAAAGCCAGGTGGAAACGGCGAATATTGCGAGCAGCCAGCCATTGGACCAATTCGGTGGGTGAAATGGCGAGCAGATTATCCTGGTTCATGACGCTATCCTTGGTTGGGATGAAAATTCTTCCCATAATGTGGCGCAGCATGGCGCCGGCGGCAACTAACAGGTTTCATTATTTTTTTCACGGTGGTACATTAGACAAAAGTTGAATCCACCCTTCATAAGGATGCAAGACTGTTGGAATCTAACAATTACGAAGGAAAAACAGTTCTGATCACCGGCGGAACCGGTTCTCTGGGCTGGTCTCTGGTGACCCGGTTTCTGCAAACCGATATCCGCCGCATCATCATCTACAGCCGGGATGAATTCAAGCAGTACCGAATGGAAAAACACTTTGCCAGCAATCGGGACCGGTTGCGTTTTTTCATTGGCGATGTGCGGGACCGTGATCGTCTGCACCGGGCTTTTTCCGGTGTGGATATTGTCATCCACGCTGCGGCCCTGAAACATGTGCACCTGATGGAGTACAACCCCATCGAAGCGGTGAACACCAATATTCTCGGAGCGCGCAACATCATTGATGCGGCCATTGACCGGGGTGTGGATAAAGTCGTCGCCCTGAGCACCGACAAGGCCGTCAATCCTATCAATATTTATGGCGCCACCAAACTGGTGAGTGATAAATTATTCCGCTCGGCCCACGCCTACAGTGGTGGCGAAGGCCCTTCGTTCACCGTGGTGCGTTATGGCAACGTTGTGGGCAGTCGTGGATCGGTCATTCCCTTCTTCCGTGACCTGAAGCAACAGGGAGCTCCCCTGCTGCCCATCACTGACATGCGCATGACCCGGTTTTTCATCACCATGAATGACAGCGTCAAACTGGTGCTCAAAGCTCTGGAACTTGGTATTGGCGGCGAGTTGTTCATCTCCCGCATTCCTTCCTGCAGTATTGTTGATCTGGCCAAGGCCATCTATCCTGAAGCCAAGCTTCACGAAACCGGTATCCGCGCCGGTGAAAAATTGCATGAAATGCTCCTGACCGAAGATGAGGCCCGCACCACTTACGACTATGGTGAACATTTTGTGGTCTATCCCCCGAATTTTCAAACACTGAACCACGCAAAAATTCGTCCGGGCGGAACGCCGGTTCCCAAGGAGTTTTGTTTCTCATCAGAAAACAATACCAATTGGTTGAGTGTGGAAGATCTGCGTCAATTGATTGACGAAGTGCCTGATCACGGAGACAAGTTGCCTCCTTTTACCCCCGGTGGTGGTTATTAATATTGACTGATCTGGCCTCATTAGCTCCCGTGGTGGTTTGCCTTGCCGCCGGCCACTCCCAGAAACCCGTGATTGAAAGAGCCAGGGCCCTTGGTTATGTCATCATCGGGGTGGACAGAAATGTCAATGCCGCGGCCAGTGGCCTTTGTGATCACATGATCCACCTCAGCACCCATGATCCCCAGCCCATTATCCAGGCTCTCAAAAAACATCCTCTGGCCAGCAGGATTGCCGGGGTGCTGAACCGTTCCTCAGGACCACCGGTGGCCACCGCCGCTGCCATCAATGAATCATTCAATTTGCCAGGAGTTCCTTTGCACAGGGCACGCCAATGTCTGAACAAGGACTTGATGCGGACAGAATGTTTGCGGCAGGATTTGTCTGTGGTGAAACACCAAACAGTTGCCAGTTTTTCCGACCTGCAGACTGAAAATCTTTCTTATCCCTGCGTGATGAAACCAGCCCTTTCAATGGTGGGAAAACAGGGTGTGGTGGTCGTTTCCCAAGCTGAACAAATGCAAGCGGCTTTCACTCAGGCACAGGCGGCCTCGGTCTCCGGAAAAGTTCTGGTGGAAGACTATCTTCCCGGCCACGATGTCTCGGTCATTGCCCTGGTCAACCGGGGCAAACTGGAAATTCTGGCCCTGCTGGATGAAATTAACCAGCAACTGGGCGATGGCACCGTCGAAGGAAAAGCCATGGCCGTTCCTTCACGTTTTAACACCGGACCGGAAGCTGATCGCATCGCTGCCCTGACCCAAAAAGTGGCTGATGTTTTCGAACTGGAACACTCTGCCCTGCTGATGTCCTGCCGCATCAGCGAAGGGGGCGAACCCCGTTTGATAGAAATCCATCTCGACATGGGTGGTGATAAAATTATGGATGTGCTGTTGCCGGCAGCCGGAACATTCGATGTATTGCAATACATGATCAAAGCCCTGACCACCGAATGCGAACTCAGCTCTCGACCAACCTATAACCCTACTGCCGTCATCTTCGCCGATGGCGACGATCTGATCTCCAACCGCGATCACCAGATTCTACAAGCGGCCACCACCGAAGAACTGGAGCAAAAAGTGACCGAGTGTATTGGAAAGGTTCCCCGGCCATGAAGAAACTGCTCTTCCTCGGATGCAACCACCTGCAGCTGGACTACTTGAAAGCCGCCCGCACTCTGGGTTTCCATGTGGTGGCAACAGACCAGAATCCCGACGCTCCCGGCGCGGTTGAGGCTGACGACTTCCGGGTTGCCGGGTATCTCGACCAGGACAAACTGCTGGCCGTGGCCCAAAAAGCGGGCATGAGCGCCGGTGATCGAATTTTCACTGCCAGTGCCCATTTTGCCTATGAAGGAGCCGCCAGGCTGGCCCAATCCCTGGGTCTTGTGTTTGCTCCGGTCCAGATCATCGATACTTGTCTGGACAAACGGAAGTTCTATGATCAGTTGAATAATCTGGAAATTCCCGTGCCACCGACCCGCGTCTACCAGGAGGGGATGGAGCTGAAACCAGGCCAGCAATATTACCTCAAATCAGACTACGGAAAAACGCCCCATTATAATTATTACATCCAGGACAAAGCACCGGCCTTACCACCCAGGGATTTGTATTACCGGGAATGTTTTCTCCTGCAGGAAGAAATTGTCGGTGAACATTTTCGGGTCAATCTCTATGGAGATCAGATGGCTCTGTTCATCACGACGGGTCCCAATACTTTCAGCCCTCTGAGGCGACTTCCCCGGCACCACCAGGACATCCATGATAAACTGCTCACACTGCGCAGCGCCCTGGGTCTGGACAATTGGCTCATCAAATTTGATGTGCTGATGGACAAAACCGGATGGTATGTCATCGATCTTGGACTGGACCCGCCCATGCGCCTGCGCCAGTTGTGCCAGTGGCAGGGAATTTCCTTCGGCGAGGCTTATGTGCGACAGTATCTGCTGGACGACCAGGCCGCCTTGCCTGCCTGGCAGGATCTGTATCATGAGGTTAAAATCAGCGGAAACTCGGGTATCGGATTCAGCTTTGATCCTCCGGGGCCGCCAAAGGAGCCTATATCATGAAAGTGGTCATCCTCAGTTCGCTGAGTAATGAAATAGCCCTGCGCTGCATCAACTCTCTGTTTAAAACTGCTCCGGAAATTGATTGCGATCTGTATCTTTTCCGCGAAAGAGGGTTCAGGGAACAAACCCTGAATCACGCGCTTCAGCAAACAGGCAAACAGGAGGATATACTCTTCATTGGTGATGACATCGTCTTCACACCGGGCTGGCACCAGGCCCTGATGAATAATCTGGACCAGGCCCCCATTCTCGGCATGAGCATGCTTTATCCCGAAACCAGCAAGGTGCAGGATCGCGGTTATGATCTGATGGGCGAAGACGGCAAAGCCGCCCTGGTGGCCAAAGACCGCGGTCTGGACCGGGGAAGTCTGGAATCTTTTGGATTCCGCCACTGTGACGCCGTTTGCGGCTGCTTTCTGTACATCAAAGCAGAGGTTTTTGCTGCTGTGCCCACTTTCAGCGAGCAGGGAGTGAACCGCTGGGGCGAGTTCATTTTTATCGCCCAGGCACGGCATGCCGGGTTCAAATGCGGAGTGATCGACCACCACCTGCAGCACGGCGGCATCAGCACCAAAAACAATCCTGATCCAAAACTCAGCTCAACCAGCTATCTGGTGGAGCACGGTTGGTGGGATGACATCGTTCGCGACCACGTGGATCAACGGTGGATTAAAAAAGCACCCGAAAGCCGCCTGGATAAAAGTATCACCCGGCTTTTGGAGCAAAAAGGAAACCGCATTCTTTTCTACGGTGCCGGCACTGTGGCCCAATACATCCTCAACAAAACAGGCGAAAATCTGGCCGCCTCCGTTGAATTCTGCAGTGGCCTGAGTGAAGAAGTGGGCATGGATTTCATGGGGCACACTCTGCAGGATGCATCGGTCATGGACCTCACGGGATTTGACACCATTTTGATGACACCTTTGCGCATCGGGGAAGGAATTTTCCACAAGGTTCTGGCTCCACGCCTGCCCGCGGATTTTTCCGGCAAGGTCTGTGTTATTGAAACCAGGCAGGGTGAAATCAGGGAGTTCCTGGCACGCGAAATCCCAGTCAAGGCTTGACGTTATGCGGCACTTGCAATTAGGCTGCCCGAATCAGAAACCGTGTGGCCTGTCATTGGCCCCAATGTGGACATCATCACCGGGAGAGTGAAGAACCGCATGCAAATATTACTTATTATTGGAGCCGGAGTAGAGCAGGGCCGTGCCTACGATCTGGGACAGGACCTGGGTTACAAGGTTGTCGGCACCGACATGAATCCGGATGCCCCCGCTTTTGAAATTGCGGACGATACCATTCTGGCCAGCACCCGTGATCCCGAAGAAACCCTTCAGGCGGTGATCGAATACCTGTTGGACAACCCCAAGGATGAGCTGGCCGGCGTGATCAC
>JAOZJV010000812.1 GCA_029935695.1 Candidatus Krumholzibacteriia bacterium
TAGTCTTTTCAGCCAAGATCCCATCCAGGAACCATGTCTGACGCTCAACACTCAAACGGCCTGCCACATAAAGAGAATCGGCATCCGCAGGCAAAGGCAACATTATCTGGTCTTCCAGGACAAACAAATGATCCTGGGCCAATGCCAGTTGGTTTTCAGCCAGCAGTTCCATGGTGGTGGCCAGCAGATCCGAAAGATCATCCAAAGATGCGTATCCTTGTGGTCCCACGGGCAGCAAAAATGAAGAGGGTTCTTCAGGGGGAACCCAACGTTCGAGGTCCGACATGGTGGAATCCAGGGCACCAGCGCTGAAAACCCCCGCCAGGACTGAAGAATCAGCAGGAGAGACAGAGGATGGGTCATTATTGGTGCCTGAATTCTTTGTGCTGGAGCAACCTGCCAGGCCAAAGACGGTTGCGGCCATCAATAAAATCATAAAATGCTGTTGAATAAGCATCGGTAGATCTTGGTAACCTTTTTTATGAAAGGAGTTTAAAGCTGACGTCATCCTTGACTGCTCCAGGTTTGAGGATTTCAATTTGCGGGAACCATGATCCCGCTTGATTGTTTAAGGGCAACATTGGGGACAATGATGCAGACTATGGTCAAGGATTCTGAATCCTGATTGTTCCATCTTTCTCTGAAAAGAAGCAATACAGAGGCCACTAATTCAAGCTAAGGGGTTGATTATTTCCCTACATTATGTAATAATTATTACCATCTTGTAATACGAATGGAGAAATTAAGGGATAATATGGACACCGGGGAAATGGCATTAAGAAATTTACTGACAAGGGATTTGCCACTCGATACGGCAGGTCCCCATCTGCGTCATGCCGTCAAACGAGCTGTGGCCAGTGGTAAATCTGCCCGGATGATGACTGTGGCCCGCACTCTGGTGGCTGAACTGATCAAACAGAATATTCTGCTGCGGGTTGCCGTTGAAGGGCAAACAGGCCTGGATATGTCCTTTTGTCTGGTCAAGGGAACTGACCGCCTGGTGAATGTCTCTTTTCTGGGTGAAGAACCGGATTTGACGGTGTTTCAACCCCCAGCAGCCCAACCCATTCCCTTTTCCGACGATCCCCTTCCCGGCACCCTGGGCGGCGCCAGCCTGACTGAATTTGCCGGTATGCTGGGTGCCATGGAACAGGCACAGGATTTGGAAATCGGATTTCCTCAGTCGGGCGAAACTGGAGTTATTCTCAGCAGTATTTTGCGCCTTCTTGCGCGCTTCACTCCTCAATTCGAACTCTTTGTACTGCTCTTTGAGGATGAGATTCTACCTGAAGATCAGAACCGGATTTTCACCGTAAGCAGCTCGGACATGGCTTCCGGCTGGCTTGCTGTGCGGCAATCATCCCACGCAGCCTGGATTCCTTCGCCCAAGGAATTGCCTGATTTTATCAGAGACCACGCCCAAAGCCACCCTTCCCGGGGTGAATTATCTTCAGCGGTGGCCGTGCCTTTGGTGGGGCCAGCCGATGGAGATGCCGAACCCGATACAGGCCGCGAACTGGGTTTGCTGTTTCTGGTGGCCCACGAAGACTGGGGCCGCAGCCCTCTGCTGCGACTGGCCAAACGCCTTTCCCGTTTTGTCACCCGGCGGTGGCAGCACCAGCGGGAAGTGAACCTGCGGATTCACACAGACAGCCTGACCAGGGTCTACAACCGAGCTTTCTTTGACAA
>JAOZJV010000254.1 GCA_029935695.1 Candidatus Krumholzibacteriia bacterium
GTAGGGTACCTGGCTGCAGGCCAGTTCGACGAGGGTGCCGATACCTTCGTGGAAAGCCCGGTTGGCTCCGGCTCGCAGAATAGGCGGCACTTCTTCCCGGCTGTAGGCCAGATAATAATAGATGTGACCCAGCTCGTGATGGGTGGTTTGGAACCAGCTGAAGTTGGACTTCACACTCATCAGCGAGCGCACATCCTGATCAAGATCAATGTGCCAGGCAGAGGCGTGAGTATTTTTCTTTCGGTCGGAACCGGCGGGAAGTTCAAAAAGATCGCTGCGTCCCCAAAAGGTAAGGGGCAGAGGTTCGAAACTCATGCTGGTGTAAAACCGTTCGGCCTGTTCAATCATCCACTGGGGCTGGACATCCCTGAACATGGCATCCAGATCGACACCTTCAACAATGCCCGGCCACTCCTGTCCCCAACGGTTGCCCAGCCAGTGGGCGGGGATGAGGGCGGGCACTTCTTCCACACCGTAGCGGGCGGCCAGTTCATGTTTCACCCAGCAGTGCAGCTGCTGGTAAAGGGGCATGATGCCGGCGACCACTTCGTCCATGAGCTGGATCATTTCCTGGCTGGTCATGCCGTAATCGGCGACTTCCAATTCGAAGAATGAGGTGTAGCCCATTTCCCGGGCGGTGGCATTGCGCAGCTCCTGGGTTTTCACCAATCCGGTCTTCAGTTTGGGGCCCACAGATTTGCTGGTTTCCCAAACAGCCTGCCTGACGTTCAGGTCGCGGCTGGTCAGCAGCATCTCGTCCATCTCGTTGGGCGTGACGACTTGAGGTTCCTTGCCTTCCAGGTTCAGGGTGTATTCGAAGGCATAAAGCGAATCCACAAGCATGGCCTGGGTCTTGATCAATTGATTCACACCAGAGGCCATGGTGCCGGGTTGGTGGGCGGCCAGTTGCCAGGCTTTTTCAATTTGGCGATCCTGAAAGTCGGTCAGGTCAAGGCGACCCCTGATCATGCGCAGCTGTTCGATGACCTGGTGGCTGCCCACGTAGTCCGCCATCTCTTGACTGGCCTTGATTTTTGCGGCGGTGTTTTCTGCGGTGATGTTGCTGGAGGCGTTCCAGTTTGATCCCTCAAAGTTGGTCCACAGGCGGCGGTAGTTGGCGTTGTATTCAGCCAGGAATTTGTCCACATCCGCGGGCCCGGTTTGGGTGGGCGCCACGGTGGTGGGCACACCGAACTGCTGATCAGGTGTGTGATCCACGGTGAGGCTTTGGGGCATTTTACCATCGGTGAGAAAGAAGATGGTGAGAGTGCCGATGGCCAACAGCAGCATGCCGATGCCGGCGAGGAGACGGGCCTTCATAGAGGGCAATCCTTTGGATGGATGATGAGTTTGGTTGCTCAGGGGCAACTGTGGCACAAAAGTGGGGATTTGGGAAGGGAGATCCGGTGCAGGTCCCCAAGGAATCGGGGTTCTTGCCTGGAGTGGGGGAAATGTGTTAAAATAGAGGTCCTCAAAGAGCGCAAATTCAGTTTTGGATGGTAGTCATGGAACACAAGGACAAAGAAACAGCAGGACGCAGGCCGCTGATTGTCAACAATCATAAGAAGCAATCCATCTATACGTGGCTTGTACCATTGGTGGTAATTTTGGCTGTTATGGTTTTTCTGCCGAAAGTTATTGATTTGTTGGGTTGATCTTTTTCAGGCTGCAATCCTCCGGTAAATTCCCCAAAGCACCGCTGGCCCCAGAAACAACATAGTCATCCAGGGAACCCCACTGTAATAAATCATCCAGAACTCATCATCATTATCATCACGGACGATGACAACATCTTCAGTCATGTCCTGGGGACGATAATCCCGCCGCAGATGCGTCAGAAAATCTCCAGGTTCAAGCAGGCCCTTGACCGTACCGTAGGACCGTCCGCTGATCCGATTGATTTCCGCTGCATCAAAAGCATTGGCGTAACGGGCCGTGGCGCCGGGAAATGTCATTCGGTGTTTGGCAATGACGTAGAGATCCACCTGGGTCGATTCGGCTGCGCTGAGGGCGCTGATGCGCATGGGGTAGATGGCTTCATCACTGGAGAATGTGAATTTAAGAGGTTCAAGGAAGCCATTGTAATACCCATAATAATTGTAGTCGGGGAAGGCCTCCTGAAAGCTGGCGCTGTCCACTTTTACAGTAACAAAAAACCAGTCCTGCTCTACATAGCTGTTGATCAACTCCGTGGCCTGATCAACATTTTCTGAGTGCAGAAATCCCCAGTGGGTGAGGCTGTCGATCAAAGCGGGGGCCTGATCTGCTGAAAGAGTCATGGTCTGGTAATAACCGACCATTTGGCTGTCGATGATTGTCACACCATTATCAGGAGCCCCAAGAGTATCAAAAGTACTGCGGCCACACCCATCCCAGTCATCATCCCGGTACTGGTGTTTGGGTCGGGTGAAGTCACGCATCTGCTGGAATAAAGTATGATCGCCTCCGGCAACCTGGGGCAGACTGGGCATGGGTAAAATCCAGGCAAATTCTTCGGCATCACCATGAAAACCAGGCAGGATGCTGATGATTTCAGTGTTGGATTCATCATCAAATTGGATGACGGCCTGTTGGGAATATTCGTCAATGTAATAATACGGGGCGGTCATCATCATGCCGTCGGCCAGGGCAGAGGTCGCGCCGATCAGCAACGTCAAAACCAGTAATGTGGAATATTTTGAATGTCTCATGGCTCTCCCCTAAAGGCCGAAAGTGTAATAAATTCGGGCATGGACTCCGGTCAGATCAACACCGTGAGAATGACTGGAAGCGGTCACATTTCCTTTGCTGCCGCCAAATCCAAACTCGGCCCCAAGAGCACTGGTGCCTTTGCCGAGTGGGAATTCCGGCCCCAGAAAAAAGTAATATCCGGCGCCGGAACCCGAAGCTTCAATATCCATGGGGTTATCGTTCACGTCGCCGGTGGTGAGATCTTCCCAAAGGAATGTGTATTGGAAGGCCCCGCCCAAATACAGCCGGAAGTCCTGTCGTTGGGAGGTATTTATTTTGATGCCGATCATCAGGGGAAGGGCTTTGACGGTGAGGCCGTCTTCATCGCTGAGGCCGTCAATGCTGTAATAAGGGTCGCCTGATTTTTTACCATAGTGGGCAGAAAGAAAAAACCGGGTTCGGTCGCCTGTGGCAAGGGAAATTCCGGCCCCCAATTGAGGAAGGCCGCCGTAGGCCCCGCTCATGTCATCACCCCGCAGATGGGTGTACATGAACGACAGGTCCACCATGGTGTCTATTTCCGTGAGTCCACGAAAAGCTCCGGCAGGTTCGGCTTTGCCAGGGTAAGGAACTCCGATACTCTGCTGATTGTCAGGATCGGTCTGGGCCACAGAAATGGTGGCCGTGAAGGCGATCATGATGATGAACAGGAAAACACATTGATGTTTGATGAATAACCTCCCTTTAGAAACCCAACCACATTCAATCAGATGGGTACGGGAAAGTTCCCGCTAACTAAAAAGCCGCCCGATGCACCGGGCGGCTTCCTTCAGGATAAGCAGAGAATTTGCGAGACTAACCCTCCACAAACTCCAAACCCTTAACCTCGGGAATCAACCCGGCCTTGTGACCGCGGCTCAGCAACTCGGTGATGCTGTCGCGCCCGGCCTGACCGTAATCCAAAGTCCAGTGATTCACGTACATGGCCACAAACTCATCCGCCAACTCGACACCCATGTTGCGCGCCCAATCCAGAGCGTAAGCCAGGGCGGCTTCGCGGTTGTCCAGGCTGTACTGGATGCTGGCGGTGAGGATGTCGGAGATATCCTTCATCTTGTCGCCGTGCCGTTTGTGGATGGTGTTGCCACCGAGGGGCAGGGGCCAGTCTTTGCGGCCGGTGGTTTCCCACCACCACTTGCCCAGGTTGATGCATTCGTGCAGGCCGGCGTCCTGATAAGTGAGCTGTCCTTCATGGATGATCAGACCAGCTGGAAATTCGCCGCTGACGACCCGGTCGATGATTTCATCGAAGGGCACATGCACGGCATTGAATTCGCCGATGGCCAGTTGCAGTTCCAGGTAGGCGGAAGTCATCTTGCCGGGGATGGCTATGGTCATGCCTTTCAGATCAGCTGGTGCAATCTTTTCTTTGGCCACAACCATGGGGCCGTACCCGAACCCCATGCTCGCGCCGGCAGGCAGCAAAGCGTATTTGTCCAGCACGTAGGCGTAGGCGTGGATGCTGATGGCGGTGATATCAAGTTCGCCGCGTGTGGCCCGTTCGTTCAGGGTCTGGATGTCTTCCATGACGTGGGTGAACCGGTAGGGGCCGGTGTCGATCTTGTCCTTGGCCAGGGCGTAGAACATGAAGGCGTCATCGGGGTCGGGGCTGTGGCCGAGGGTCAATTCGATAATCCCGGACATGGGGTCTCCTTACCAGAGTGTATTGGACAAATCAGGATTGGCGTCTTTTGCTGACGACAATCACGAGAATCACGACGAAAATAGGCGTTAGGACCACAAAGGGAAAGCCCTTGTCTTCTTCCTCTTCACTTTCAGTGGATTTCGGTTCATTTTCCGCTGCATCATCAGTCGATTGAGTGAACAGATCTTCTTCGGAGCCACCGCTGGGGCTGCTGGCCACTCTGAAGCGGAAAGACTCATCAGCAGCAATGGCGGGACCTTTGAACCGGATATACCCAGGTATTTCGGCTGAATCCGCATTTTCCAGGTCAAAGGCCTGGATGCTAAGGTTTTCCGGGGTGGCCATGAGGCTCCATTCCTGGATGGGAACGTTGGCGCCCACCGGAATTTCCATCCCATTCTGCCAGGCCATGGTGGCCTTCAGACGCACCATGTTGCGCCCACTGGTCAGGGGCACCGGAAGGGCAATCAGACCACCGGATAAACCCGTCAATTGTATCTCTTCGGGCTCAGGACCATTGCCAAAGGTCAGGGTTGCGCTTTCGAGGTCTCTGGGTAAAACGATCATCACATGGGGATTGCCATTGAGGGTGACCTGGGGCCGGGCTGTATTTTCCACCTGCAGCAGATATTCCAGTTTGAGCAGGCTTTCAGTTTGGCGAATCAGCAGATTCAGACCAATCATGGCCACATCATCAACCCCTGATTTTGTATCATAAACATGGAGTTTGACGGGAGATTCGAGCAAATGCCGGCCGCGAAGGCTCCAGTAGTAAGGCACCTCCTGGCACCAGGCTGTCATAATGTATTTGCCGCGTTCCATGATGGGAACAGCCGGCACATCAAACTGTGAACCTCGGGGATGGATGTCCAGAATCGTGCTGATCTGGGTGGATGAGTACTGAATTTGCAGGCGCTCAATGGAGCCTGGCTGTCCGGTGGTGACGTTGACGATTTCAAAATTCAGATCCACCGGATCACCGGTGATCGATTGAGCCAGGGCCAGGGTGCAGCCAAAAACCATGAGCATTCCGGCCATCAGTCCCATCCGTTTGAATTGCAGAAGCATACTTCCTCCTTGAATCAGCGCTCTGTGCCTGCTTGAACTCCGGGTCTTCATCCAGTAGATTCGTATCTGAGTATATAGGAGAACTGTCTCAGATCAACCTCCCGGAGGGGAAATTCATGAACAATTGTTCCCAAAGGTATGGGAAATGGGCATTTTCGGTGCTTGTGGCCGTGTTTGCAGCGGGTGTGGGCACGCCTCTGGTGTCCTGGGCTGGAGTTGGCCCAGACGAGAGTATTTGGGAGACCTGGACCTCCGAGAGCTACACGATGGTCCCCCGGGAAAGTTTTCAACTGCAGTTGGATGATAAGGATATCATCTCCCGGCGCTGGCTCCTGGTGGTGGATGGGGGAGATGAGAACTGTGATCTGAGTGTTCTGAGGGTTAAAGGGGAAGAGCTGCTTTACTACAA
>JAOZJV010000813.1 GCA_029935695.1 Candidatus Krumholzibacteriia bacterium
TCAACGATATATGCGAAGTGGGATCCAATGATGCTCCCGATGTCGTGTACAGTTTTGCTCCTGCCTCGGACATGTTGATTGATATTGATTTGTGCAATTCGATTTTCGCAAATCAACTTTTTGTTTATGAAGATGAATATATTTCCGGTGATCCTTATGCTTGTGTTCCTGGATATTATTACGGTGTTTCCACATGTGAAAGCTTTTCGGCCCGCATGGCCGGATTGCCTGTTTACAGTGGGCATACCTATTACATTATTATCGATGGCTATGAAGGTTCTCAAGGGGCCTACGCCATTGATATTCGGGAGATGCTCCCCTGCGATGTTACGCCTTCTTCTGATGCGGTTTTGGAGGGTGAGCCCCCACTGCACAATGATTACGTCGATCAGTACAATACGGGCTGCAACTACGATCCTCCCATTTTACAACGTGTTGATTATCTCCAACCTGATACTGGATGTGTCAAAATTGCAGGGCTTTCCGGGTATTTGCGTCCGAATGATAACTTCTCCCGGGACACGGATTGGTATTCCGTCATTGCCCTGGGGACTGAAATCACTGCCTCCGTCGAGGCCGAAGTTCCCTTCAGCGTATTTATCAATGTGGCAAGCTGTCCTTCCTATGGTGCGACAAGTTCACACGTTGATCCTTGTGTCACCGGCGAGGTTTCTTTCACCACGATTCCAGGGAACGAATATTACATATTCGTTGCACCTCAGGGTTTGTCCCATTGGGATCATGAACTGACAATCATGGAATATGAAATGGAAATTTGTGGTCAGGAAGGTGTGGTTCAGGTTGAAAGAACGACCTGGGATGCCTTGAAAGCAGACTATCGCTGATGGCCGTTTAAACTTTTCTTCATGTCTCCCCGTCTGAAAAGGCGGGGAGTTTTCCATAACCAGAGAATCCCCATGCACCGTCCAACCATGAACGCCGTGGCTGCGGCGGTGGCCCCAACCCAGTTCCCCATTTTCAACGTCACCACCAACGTCAGGAGAATGCCGGCCACTTCCAGGGCCGAAGCCCAGGTCACGGGCCCGGTGGTGCGGCGGTGCACCAGCAGAGAGCGTTGCATGGAAAGGGTGACACTCAGGGCGGGCATGAGCACCAGAATGCGGATGGGCAATTTGGCAAAAATCGCCAGCTCTTCACTCAACCCGGAAAGCTGCTGGAACCAGACGCCGGCCAGAGGGGTGAGCGCAATTATCCCCAAACCAAAGGCCGCCGCGGCTCCCAGATACACAGCGAATAATTTCACGATGGCGAGGTTATCTTTGCACCGGCCCAGCATGGTGATGGCTGCTTCCTGGAAACTCAGCCCCGGGGTGCGGAAAATAAAGACCAGGGCGTTGATGACCGGCAGCACCGCCAGAGATTCCAGGCTGTTGCGGGATTGGCCCAGGAAAAAGGTGACCATGGGATGCACCATCAGGGAGATGGTTGAAGTCAGGGCCAGGGGATAATAAAAGCGGATCAGCTCTCCATAACTCAGAGTGGGTTTTCCCTTGGATGCCATGATTTCTGAGATGCTGTCGGTGGCCATGAGCCTGCTGGCCACAGCCTCCACAAGGACTCCGGTGGTCAGGGCCGAGGCACCGATCCAGGCACCGTTGAGGTGGGTGAACTTCATGAGACAAAAGGCAGTGAGCGTCATGCCCAGAAGCCGGATGCCGGTGCCCCA
>JAOZJV010000814.1 GCA_029935695.1 Candidatus Krumholzibacteriia bacterium
ACAGGCCCACCACACCAATGGCAAGCACGGAGAATAAAAGCATCGCCACCAAAACCAGCAAAGCCACAGGAATACCGATGACCGTCAGAACCAGCACCGCAATCAGAACCAGGCCCAGCAAAGAGAGACCCAGGGTTCCAATGACACCAGCCCCCAAACTGGGCAAAGAACGCTCATGGAGAACGTTAATCACACGATCCAGCTTGATACGCGGGGTGATTGCCAGAACCAGCAGCGTCAACAGGACCACCAGCAGGAGTTCTCCAACCCCAACCACCAGCCCCAAGGGACCAAATCCACCGTCTAACCCAAAACCGGAACCGGCCCAACCGGGAAAGGGGTCCACAACCACAACATCGCCCACTTCTGACAAACGATCCTGGTCCAGATGCCCACCCACAGTCACAACCTGACCGGTGATTTCCGCCATTTCATCCAAGCGCAGATTTCCAAACACGGCAACCACATTACCATCCACACGACCGGAAATTTCTCCATCGCCGAAAACAACCACCACATTGCCGCGAACATCCTCGTCATCAGCAATTTGCAGGTTATCCCAGACTTTAACGATGTTACCTTTCAGGATGACGCGATCAGGCTCAGGTTCAGCCTTTCCGGAACCCCAGGACCAGGACTGGCGAATCTTTTCGCTCTGGGATTCGGGCATATCACTGAGGATGATTTCCTGGAGAATCTCAAACCCCTTGCTGAGTTGTTCATCCAGATTTTCCGGAATATTTATGACAATGCCTTCACCCTGCTCATCCAGCAGGGAGATGCGGTTGTTGACAATCTCCAACTCCATCTCACCCAGTTCACCACCGATTTGTTCAATGATCTGGGTAAAATCTTCAATCGTCTCTTCAACCCGCTGGCGTTGTGCATCACTGAACTGAAGGTCAAATTCATCCAAATCGAGACTGTCGCGCAACCCGGAAATAGCCCGGCTGTACTGCTCGATTTCCAAACGAAGGCTGTCCCGGGAAGAATTCGTACCAGTGGTTTTAAATTTAATAACATCAGGGTTGGGCGGTTCAGGGGCAGGAGGTGCTTCTTCCGATTGCAACCCGCGGGCATACACATCCGGCATGAAACCCAGCGTCATGACAGAAAAGGCCACCAACACCAGGGCAAACATTACAGCAGCGCGGTTCACCATGGAACCGCGCCTCTGCACTGAATTTTCACCCTGAATCCTCATCCTCGCATCAACTTCCGGTTTGTCCAGCCAATACAGCCCTGCGACCGAGTCCCTGCAGACGAACCAACAGTTCCGGGATCAGTCCAGCAGCCACCACGATGGGCAAGTAGGGCGATCCACTGATAGTGAATTGCGCCACCAGGGCCAGAGCCGAAATTCCAAAACCGCCGATACGGGTGACCGGTGAACGCACAACCAAAGGTAAAAAGGCTTCTTCAAGAAAAACTGGCACACGCTCTCTGCGTATGCTTTCCATGGCACGATACCCCTCGTAATTAACCGAGGCGAGGACTTTTTTATCGAAATCAGCCGGCAGCGGATGATCTGGAAGACTGTCCATCAACTGGAACATACCTTGTAAATAGTCGTGCTCTGTCTGGCATTCTTCACAATCGCGAAGATGCAGAAAGAGCTGGAGAGAAAGTTTCTTCTCCAGTGTTCCGTCGAGATATTCCTGTAGGGAATCTCGACACGGCCCACAT
>JAOZJV010000815.1 GCA_029935695.1 Candidatus Krumholzibacteriia bacterium
GAGAAATGCAAGCCGGCCGTGGGTGCAGCCACCGAGCCAGCGCCTGAAGGATCGGCCAGGTTGAAGACGGTTTGATAACGCACGCGGTCCTGCTCAGCGCGTTCTTCCTGCCGGGGGTCATTTTGAGTCCGGCGGATATAAGGCGGCAATGGCATCACACCATGCTCTGCAGCCAGCCGCCAGGGATCGGGATCCGATTTGACCAGCACCTGCCCATCATCCCTTTTCTCCACAACTTCCATGAAAGCCCCGCTGGCTCCCACCTCTAGTTTGATTCCGGGGCGCAAACGGCGGCCGGGTTTGGCCATGGCCAACCAGGTTCCATCTGCAACGGGTCTGATAAGGAGAATTTCCACCTGCCCGCCAGTGTCAGCGCGACGGGTTTGCAGCCGGGCCGGCAGCACACGGCTGTCGTTCAGCACCAGCAAATCACCGGGAAGCAGAATATCGGGCAACTGGCGAAACACACGCTCGCCCACAGGGCCGTCATGGGGATCCACCAGTAAAAGACGTGAGTCGCCCCGGTGCTCGGGAGGATCCTGGGCAATCAGCTCTTCGGGCAGATCAAATTGCCAGATGGCATCGCCGCTCAAAGCAGTTCACCCTGGGCACCTGGACCGGTGGCGGGCTTATCCAGTCCCAGATGCACATAGGCATGGGGCGTAACTTCCCGGCCGCGGCTGGTGCGTTTCAAAAGGCCCGACTGGATGAGAAATGGCTCCACCACATCTTCCAGAGTATCGGACTCCTCGCCCAGGCTGACGGACATGTTGCTGATGCCCACTGGACCGCCGCCAAAATGATCGACGATAGTTTTCAGGTAACGGCGGTCAAGGGGTTCAAGGCCCAGCGTATCTACGCCCAGTTTGGTCAGGCCATCGTCGGCGGTTTCCCGGTCGATGACATCCTTGCCCTGGACCTGGGCAAAGTCGCGCACCCGGCGCAGCAGGCGGTTGGCCGCGCGCGGAGTGCCCCGGCTGCGGCGGGCAATCTCCACGGCCCCTTCTTCGTCTATGCCGATGCCCAGAATTCCTGCAGAGCGGGTGACAATGATGGCCAGATCTTCCGGCGGATAAAAATCCAGGTGAAAAACGATGCCGAAGCGGCTGCGCAAAGCCGGAGTGATCAATCCTGCCCGGGTCGTGGCGCCGATGAGGGTGAAAGGTTCAAGCTGCAGATTAAAGTGCCGGGCGTTGGGGCCCTTGTCGATGATCAGCTCCACCCGCCAGTCTTCCATGGCTGGATAAAGGTGTTCTTCGATGACCCGTCCCAGGCGATGGATTTCATCGATGAAAATGGCCCGGCGGTCAGCCTGTTCACTCAAAAGGGCGATGAGTTCGGCGCTGTTGGAGAAGGCCGGGCCGCTGGTCAGGCGCAGTTCCATCTCCATTTCGGCGGCCACAATTTGGCTCAGGGTGGTTTTGCCCAGGCCCGGAGGTCCATGCAACAGAACATGATCCAGCACTTCGCCCCGTTGGCGGGCGGCCTGGATAAAGATTCGTAAATTCGCCTTCAAATCCTCCTGGCCGATGAAATCGTCCAAACGGCGTGGGCGCAGACTGAGATCCAGGTCTTCGTCCTGTGGTTTTTCGTTGGGATCGGTCCAGCGTTGGTCTTCCAAGATCGAACTTCGTCCTTTTTCAGGGGCACGGGGCAAGGAATAATGAAACTGCCCGCTGAA
>JAOZJV010000255.1 GCA_029935695.1 Candidatus Krumholzibacteriia bacterium
ATCTGCACCTTGCTGAAAGGTTCGGCTTTTCCTTCGCCGCCAGCCCAGATGATTTTACCGGTCTCCAGATCAAGCTCCACTTCGGTGCCGTTTTCCAGTCCGGCATTCAGCAGATCAGCAATCACCACCGGCAGGCCGGCGTTGATGGCATTGCGCTCGTAGATGGCTCCGTAGCTCGGGGCGATCAAGGCACTCACGCCCAGAGTGCTGAAACAGTCCACAGCCTGTTGACGACTGCTGCCGCAACCGAAGTTGGGTCCGGTGATCACCAGATCGCCCTGCTGAACCTTGCCGGGGAAATCTTCCCAGCCGGGAAGGTTTCCAAAGGCATACTGGCCCATTTCCGACAGTTCGGTCACAGCCAGGTGGCGGTTGTGGAAGATCATGTCCGTATCAATGTTCGGCTCGTCAACCAGCCACACGCGTCCTTTCAGGACAGTGGGTTTTGTGGCCACAGGAGCAGCCGCTTCTTCAACTCTGGCATTGGCGGCAGTCTCTTTGACCGGAACAATATCTTCGGGGATGCTGATGGTATCTTCCCGGGCAATGATGCCGCTGAGAGCGCTGGCCGCCGCGGTGGCGGGGCTGGCCAGGTAAACCTCACCCTTGCCCTGCTTACCGGCAAAGTTCCGGTTTCCGGTGGAGACAGTCACTTCGCCCGGCCCATTCTGGCCAATTTGACCAGCGGCGCAGCCGGCGCAGCCGGCGTTGCCAATAAGGGCGCCGGCATCCATCAGGTCCTTCACGATACCTTCAGCCAGAGCTTTTTCCCATACGACACGAGTTGAAGGAACAATTTTCAGGACCACATTGTGGGCCACTTTTTTCCCGCGCAGGATGTCGGCAGCCATGCGCAGATCTTCGATGCGGCCGTTGGTGCAGCTGCCGATGAACACCGAATCAACCCGCCGTCCGGCCACTTCACTGACCGGAACCACATCTTCAGGATGACCGGGACGGGCTGCCATGGGCTCGAGGCCATCGATGTCGATTTCAATGGTGTCTTTGTAAACGGCGTCAGCGTCAGCAGCGATGCGTTCATAATTTCCGCCGTTGGCGTTGCACAGCTCCATCACGGCGTCGTTAGGCGTGAAAAGGGCCACGATGCCACCCATTTCCGTGCACATGCTGGCGATGGTGATACGGTCGGCCACGGGCATGTCGTCCACAATGTCGCCGTAAACTTCCGCCGCGCTGCCCAGCAGTCCGCCGGCGCCCAGTTGACGGGCCATGGCCAGAACAATGTCTTTGGCCCGGGCCAGAGGGCCGGGAGTGCCTTTGAGAATAATTTTGATGGTGGGCGGGACCTTGAACCAGATGCTTCCGTTAGCCCAGGCCGCGGCGATATCCTGATCGCCCATGCCCTGCCCGAAGGCTCCCACAGCGCCCATGATATTGGCGTGGCTGTCGGTGCTGATGAATGTACTGCCCGGTCCGACGAGACCTTCGTCAATGGCCAGGTGGGTGCCGATGCCCTGGGTGATATCTTTCAGGCCAATGCCGTGCTGGCGGGCATATTCCCGGCAGAATTGCTGATTGGCCGCATAACCCTGGTCGCTGCCGCCGGGGTTGGTGTCGAAGGTGAAGAGTGTTTTCTCCGGATCGGCCACGGTCAGGCCGGCCTGTTCCAGATTTTTGACCACGTTGGCGCCGCCAAAATCCCTGGCAACACGCACGTCAATTTCAACGTCCGCAATTTCACCCGGGTGCACATCGTGATCCGAGTGGCGGCTGATGATTTTCTCAATGATAGTCTGTCCCACGTCAGTCCTCCTCTTCAGCGGTGGCAATATCGAATCGAGCGGACCGGCCTTCACTGGCGGCCTTCAGTCCCTCGGCGGTTTCCAGAGAGGCCCAGCATTGCTGCTGCCCTTCCCAGTCAAATGAAAGCATGGTGGTGGCGTCCAGAGTGGCTGCCTGTTGCACGCCCAGTTTGCTCAGCCCCAGCACGGGTTGGGGCAGGCTGCGCATGCGGGTGATCAGAATATCCAGTTCCTCATCCCAGCGTTCCGGTTCTATCAGGCGGTCGATGAGGCCCAGGTTGTGGGCTTCGGCTGCGGCCATGGAACGCCCGCTCCACAGGAATTCCAAAGTTCGGCTGGAACCAATCAGGTGGGGCAGGGTGTGGATCAGGCCCCAGCCGGGCAGCAGGCCGCCGGCCAGATCGGGGCTGGTGAAGATGGCTTCGGTGGTGGCCAGGCGGATATCCGCTGCCAGGAAGAAACCAAATCCCATGTTTCGAATATCGCCCCGGGTGGCGGCCACAACCGGTTTGGAAGATTCGGAAATGATGGTCACGATCCGGCGGGCAATCTCTTCATTGGCACTGAGCAGTTCAAATCCGTCGTCCTGCCCGTGAGTTTCGGACAAGGCATCAAGGTTATGATGGAAGTCAAAGCTGTGGTCGCCATCCACAATCAGAATGAGGCGCACGGCTCCATCTTCCTGCAGGCGCAGCATCAGGTCGGTGAACTCATCACACAAATGACCCATGTCGGGAGATCCCGGCCCAATCAGACAGATTCGGGCGCAGCCTTCGGCAATTTCCACATCGAAATTCAAGTAATCCATGACGCCTCCGCTGCGGCGGTAAGAGAATGTTCCATCGGCTTTCAAGTGTGCCGATTCGATTGGCACAAAAATATGCCATTTTACGATGGAGGCAACCCCGGGGTGACTTTACAGAGGGCATTTGAAAGGTTATTCTGCCCCGGGACCGGCACATTCACAGGGCACGAAAGGAATTGCATTGGAAATATTCATCACCGGTGGCACAGGTTTGGTGGGGCGGCATTTGATCAAAAAGTTGCTGGAGCGGGGAGATCAGGTTGTGTGCCTGAGCCGCAGCCGGGAGCATGCCCAGTCGGTTTTACCTCCTGCCGTGGAAATTATTGAAGCCAACCCGGTCATTCCCGGTGATTGGCAGAGCCGGCCGGCCCAGTGCGATGCCGTGGTGAATCTGGCAGGAGAACCCGTTTTTGATGGCTTTTGGACCAAAGGCCAGAAACGAAAAATCCGGCGGAGCCGTCTTTCATCCACTTTCAATATTGTCGAAAGCCTTGAAAATTGTGATCATCCTTTGACGCTGATCAATGCCTCGGCGGTGGGCTATTATGGTGATGGGGGCCCCGGGGCCCTGCCGGAAACCAGCCAGCCGGGTGATGGTTTTCTGGCTCGTCTGGCCTGCGAATGGGAACACACAGCCATGCAGGGCGAGAGTGAAAATGTGCGTGTGGTGATGGTTCGCATCGGTATTGTGCTTTCCGGGGAGGGAGGAGCCTTGCCCAGAATGATCAAGCCCTTCGAAATGGGGATGGGCGGGCACCTGGGCAACGGGCGGCAGTACTTTCCCTGGATCCATATTCATGATCTGGTGGAAGCCATCATTTTCACTCTGGACAACACCAGCATCTGCGGCCCGGTCAATACTTCAGTGCCGACTCCGCCGACCCAAAAGGAATTCACCCAGATTCTGGCAAACAAACTGGACAAACCCATGCGGTTTCCCATGCCTGCTTTTGTCTTGAAAGTATTGTTGGGAGAGAGGGGTGTTGCTCTTCTTCAGAGTCAGCGCGCGACTCCCAATGTGTTAAAAATCAAAGGGTTTCGGTTCAAATTTGATGAATTGGACAAAGCCCTGGCTGATCTCCTGTAGATCAGCCAACCACAAAGGCATCCGCCTGAATTTCACCCTTTTCAAAGCGATCAAGGCTGAGGCTGGTGATGATGTCGTCGGGCTGGCCCGTGGTGATGTACCGGGCCATGCGCACTCCCGTGACTGGCCCGAGCATGAAGCCGTGGCCACTGAATCCGCAGATATGAAAATAGCCTTCGAGGCCGGGAACTCCGCCGAGAATGGGGCGGTGATCCGGAGTCACATCGTACAGACCTGCCCACTGGCGCATCATGCGGGCTCTGGCTGCCCGGGGGTAATAACCCGTCAGAGCCTTGGCAAAGCGCACGGCGAAGCGCAGCTGGCTGGTGGTGTCAAAATCAGCGGGGTCTTCCCACTGGGGTTCCGCCGGGTCGCCAATGCCGCCAACGATTTCTCCCCGCAAACTCTGGCTGAAATAAATGCCATTGGTGATGGAGATGACCATGGGATCGAGGAATGGTTTCAGTGATTCCGACACCATGATCTCGTGCCGCTCCTGACGGTTCGGCAAACTGACCCCAACCTTGGCGGCCATGGTGCGGGCCCAGGGCCCGGCGCAGTTGATCACCAGGGGAGTGGAGATCCGTCCCCGGTCCGTGACCACACCTTTGATGCGTCCCCCGTCACTTTCAATTTCCGTCACGGTGGTGCGGATGAAAACCTTCACGCCCAGTTTGTGGCAGGCTTTGGCGTATCCCCAGACCACGGCGAATGGATAGGCGGTGCCATCCTTGGGGCAGTAGGTGGCGCCTTTCAAATCCGAAATATTCAGATCAGGAACAATTTTGAGGCACTCTTCGGGTTGCAGAAACTCTGTGGGAACATCGCATTTGTTCTGCAGGGCGGCAGCCTGACGCAGGGCATCCAGGTCGGCCTCCTGCTCGGTGATCATCAGATAACCACCCTGGCGGAAGAACACCTGATAGCCCAGATCGGCGCTCATTTCCTCGTACATGCGGACGCTCTCCTGGGCCAGCCGAATATTTTCTTCGGTGGTCCACTGCTGGCGGATGCCTCCGCCGCAACGCCCGGTGGAGCCGCTGCCGATATAGTCTTTCTCCAGCACCACAATATTTTTCAGGCCCAGCTTGCCCAACTCCCGGGCTGTGGTCAGGCCGTTGATACCGCCACCGATGATCACGGCGTCGGCGCTGGCGGGCACCTGGCCCTGGGTCAGCGGAATCATGACTCACCCTTTTCTGTAACAGTTGGTTCGGGAATGTCCAGGCTGGCCAGTTCGGCAAAAGTCATGGGCTCCGATGGCGGGCGGATATTGGTTAACTGCACCTCTTCAGGCGCAATATCCCGTAAAGTGGCCAATTCAAACACGGCCTCACTGAGGCAGCCTTTACCCTGGCAAAATCCAGTGCCCACACCGGTGTACCGTTTCAGACTTTCCATTTCGGTGAAACCTTCGCGGAAGGCAGCCTGAAAATCATCGAGGGTCACGTCTTCACATTGGCAGAGAAAAACTTTTGATTGGCTCATGATGATGGTGCCTCGCTTTGGCCCAGTGCCTGCTGGGCAGGAAGTGTTCCGGCGGCTTCACCGCACACCAGGAGCGTTATTCCCTGCTCAAGGGTTGTTTCGAACCGATTGGATTGAACACCGCGGGGGGCATAACCGCCCCGGTCAGGCTGGGCCGTCAAATCCAGGCCCAGTTGATACGGAATGTCGTAGGCGGGTTTGCCACGGCTGCAAACAACCGCAAACTGTGCTTTGATGCTGAGCTGGCTGTGGGCAGGGCCCGGAGTGGAAGCCCGGGGTTTAAAGACGGCTTCCACAGCATCTTTGCCCTGGCTTTTGATGGAGCTCAATTGCAGGCCGGTGGTCAGTTGCCAGCGTTGGTCCACGGCGGCGGAAACTTCAGACTGATAGCCTGATTCGGTCATGACCAGGCTGACGGTGGCCCCTCTGCTTGCCAGCAGGGCTGCGGTGAGCCAGAAATCCAGCCCGCCGCCGATGACCAGAACCCGTTTGTCCTGAACATTCAGGCCGTCACGTTGCAGCAGTCGATAGGCAGCTCGCGGTCCAATCACACCAGGAGTGTCGTTTCCAGGGAAGAGGCCCAGAGAGTCCAGGGCGCCGGCCGCCCAGGTCAGGTGGTCGCAAGAGGCCGTCCACAGGCTGTGTTCATCCCGCAAAATCACCCCGCCTGGCCGT
>JAOZJV010000256.1 GCA_029935695.1 Candidatus Krumholzibacteriia bacterium
AGGTGGTGCGGGAGTACGATCCGGACCTCCCCCTCGTCCCCCTCGACCAGGACCATTACCCTGCCCGCGACCACGCCCCACACCTTTACCGGCGCCAGGCCCAGCAGGCCGTCCAGGTCCTGCGCCCCGTCCACGGCCCATGCCGCGACCAGGTTGTCCGTTGCTGGTTTCGTCCACTACTGGTCCGCCGCAGCGGCCTTGTCCACGCCCACTGCGTGGTCCCTGACCCTGGGGTCCGGTTCTGTCATTATTTGGCATATCCATCTCTCTTTCATCTGCCGGTACTTCACCGGTCTCTATGCGAATTGCCATGCCCTGAGTCAGGGCCATGGCCACTTTCGATCGCGCCCGGGCCAGAATGCGGCCCACGGTGGCGCGGCTGATTTCCATTTTTTCGCCCACTGCTTCGTGGGACAATTCTTCCAGGTCGGCCAGGCGCAGGGCTTCCACTTCATCAAGGCCCAGCTCAATATTTTCGAGTCTGCGCAGGGGAATTCCCTGAGGTTTGAAGTAGTTCACCGCAGGGTTGTATCTGATACGGCGGGGTTTGTTCGGTCGAGGCATAAATCTTCCTTTGCTTTGTTATTCTCGATGCATTATAATGAGTATATGCTCAAAACTAATTTACTGCAAGGGAAAAAAGGAGACCTCATGAAAATCATTATCACATCCAAAGGCCAAACCCTGGACAGCCCCGTTGATCCTCGCTTTGGCCGTGGCGCCTTCTTTCTGCTGATCGATGTGGAAAGTGGCGATTTCGAAGTTCTGGATAATGCCGAAGGCATCGCCGCTTCTCATGGCGCTGGTGTTCAGGCAGGACAACGTGTGGTCAATTCCGGAGCCAAGGCTTTACTGACCGGACATGTGGGACCCAAAGCCGGTCAGGCCATGGCAGGCAGCGGAGTGGAACTTTACAGCCACGCCGAAGGAACGGTTCAGGAAATGCTCGACAAATTCCGCAGCGGAACCATGACCCCGGATCCCTCCGAAGAAAGTTAGTCGCCATGATTCTGACTGTAGCAAGCGGCAAGGGTGGGACGGGAAAAACCACAGTGTCAGTGAACCTGGCTGTATTGGCTGCCCAGACAAAACCATCGGTTCATTTTTGCGACTGCGATGTGGAAGAACCCAACGCTCATCTTTTCCTGCACCCTGTGTTGGAAGGAAAAAAACAAATCACTTTACCCTTGCCCGTGGTGGACCAGGATCTGTGTTCCCACTGCGGCAAATGCGCGGAAATTTGTGAGTTCAACGCCATCATCAGTTTGCCCACCAGGACCATCGTCTTCGATGATTTATGCCACGCCTGCAGTGGCTGCTGGTTGGTGTGTCCGGAAAAGGCCATCGCCCAGGGTGAGCGTATTATTGGTGAAACGGAAACGGGAAAAGCCGGCCCTTTGCATTTTACTCACGGACGGTTGCGCATTGGGGAAACCCAGGTGCCGCCTCTTGTGGAGGCTGTCACAGGCAGTGCCCGGGAAGAACTCATCATCAGGGATGCTCCTCCGGGAGTGACTTGCCCCGCGGTGGCCACTTTGCATGGCAGTGATTTTGTCCTTCTGGTCACCGAACCCACCCCCTTCGGGTTGAGCGATTTGATGGTTGCGGTGGAACTTGTGCGGGACCTGAAACTGCCCTGCGCCGTGCTCGTCAACCGTGAAGGCAGTGGCGATGATCGCGTGACGCAATACTGCAGGGAAGAAGGTTTGCACATGTTGAAGGGCCTGCCTTTCCGCCGGGATGTGGCCGAGTCAATTTCCCGTGGTGAACTCATCGTCAACACCATCCCAGAGATGAAAACAGCGTTCCAGAGTCTTCTCGATGAAGTGCTCTCTCTGGCCGGGGAGGCAATCTCATGAAAGAACTGGTTATTTGCAGTGGCAAAGGCGGCACCGGTAAAACCAGTGTCACGGCGGCCCTGGCTGCTTTGTCCACCAACCGTGTTTTGGTGGATGGCGATGTGGACGCGGCTGATTTGTACCTGGTTGTTGCTCCAAGGCCCTATCAGGAGGGTGATTTCGAAGGTGGCCATGAGGCGGTTATCCGCCAGACCGATTGTGATGCCTGTGGTCTCTGTTATGACTTGTGCCGTTTTGATTCAATCACCGAGACGCCTGATGGATCGGGTGGAAATGTTTACCAGGTTGATCCCGTCATGTGTGAAGGCTGTGGCGTGTGTGTGCATTTCTGTCCAACCGAGGCCATTGATTTTCCGGTGAGTGTTTCGGGCAAATGGTTCATATCCGATACGAGGCATGGCCCTATGGTTCATGCCCGCTTGAAGCCGGGGGCGGAGAACAGTGGGAAACTGGTCACGCTGGTGCGGGAGAAGGCGAAAGATCTGGCCACCGAAGGTAATTTTGATCTGGTGCTGGTGGATGGGCCTCCGGGAATCGGGTGCCCTGTTACTGCGGCCATCACCAACGCAGATTTGATTCTGGCGGTGACGGAGCCGGGGGTATCAGGCCATCACGATTTGCTGCGGTTGCTGGATCTGGCCAAAACTTTCAGCGTGCCGGTGGCAGTGTGCATCAACAAGGCGGATTTGAATCCGGAACTGTCACGGAAAATTACTGAAGACAGTGTTGCGCGGGGGGCCACCATGGTGGGAGAAATTCCCTTTGACCCGGCCATCACCCAGGCGCAGATCCATGGGCGCAGCGTGGTGGAGGACGGTGAGTCTGCAGCAGCTGATGCCATGCGGGTGGTTTGGAGCAACACCCAGGAGCTGCTACAGAGGATTTAAGTTTCCGGTTTTGCCTATTGGCAACTGGCTCCCATGGCAGCGGCAAAACGACCTATATCAGACAGGTTGAGAACCCCATCGGGGAAAAAATCAACGGAATAGTCATAGCTGCCATAGAATGCCTCGGCAACGGGACCCAGGTCAGAAAGGTTCACAATACCATCGCCGTTAACATCCGCACTGTTGAAATACATGGCGAAAGGTCCCTGGCAAAGGGGTTGGCCATTGATCAAAACAATACAGGAGGACATGCTGTGGCCGCCGGCATGAAGGGGCGATGTCCAGCTTGTTTGACCGTTCGTATCGGTGTCGAAGTCGGCCATTGTGCCGACAACGCAGGGGGCCAATCCGTCATCAGAAGAGTCCAGCCACATGTCTTCAGCGGGAAAGTCAGCAATAGGTACACCGTACCCATTCATAACCACAAGGGTGATGGTGGCGTCAATGATGGTGCCATCATTAAAGATTTGCGCTTCATCGAGATCAACACCCGTGCCGTTGGGTACGCTGAAAAGCGACACTGTCTCGGTGGTGACTCCGTCCATGGTGGCAATGGACATGCAAGGATCCGGCACATCGGTTGTGGCCAGGGCCGAGCTGAAAGTAAGCAGGATGCAGATAATAATTAAGGCAATTTTTCGGATGAACATCAAATGACCCCCCTCAGGATTTGATTCAAGCAATATGGCGATTGGGATTTTCCGGTACTGGTTTCCCAGTGGGCGAACATAACCCTCGAACATAACCCTACGGGATTGAATTTACCTTGGCAAATTACAGCTTGTGCAACGGTGGCTCCCAAATTCCCGCCTGGGGAATCAATACGGCGGCCTCGGGATGAACCTGAGCCATGGCCAGCAGCGAAACGGGTGCCCGGCTGAAATAAAGATGGGCTGGGCACCCATTTCTGCAGTCACTGGCCCCAAACCCGGGAGCAGGCACCTGCCCACCAAATTTCTGTCCAATGAGCTGATTCAGAAAACACTCGGAAATTCCCGCGCTTTCGGGGATGACGATGGCGCCCACGGGCTCTGATCCAGCCGCAGTGGCCAGGTAATCAATATGCCACCGCAACTTCTGTTTCAGGGTCCAGTGCCGCTCCACCCGTTTGGCCAAACCACGTTTTGCCCGGCCGGTGTACAGATACCACCCCTCCGGGAATTCAAATAAACCAAGAGCCCCAACCTGCACGGATTGGGGCTCTGTCAGTCGCATCAGAAAAACGTACAGTCCCCCGTCAAACATGGGCGCGCATGATTCTTCGGGTTTCTGCTGGTCGCTCATTTCAGACTTTCTCGCACCTGGTTTTCCACACCACCGGCAATGACCACTTCCTGCACTGGTTTGCCCAGAGGGCTGAACCGGTAGGCCTGGCCGCGCCAGGTCACGGTGGAAGCGGCAAAGTCGACGTTCAGGATATCCTCTGCCACGATGGTGCGTTTGCCAGCGCCTGCTTCATCCTTGTAAGCGGCCAGCATGGCGTCGCTCAAGGTGGGACATTCCACACATACAAAACCGTTGTTGATGCCATTGCGCAAGTAGGTCTGGCTGTAGCTGCCGGCAATCACCATCTGGATGCCTGCGGCCTGAAGGGCGGTGGCGGCCTGCTCGCGGGAGCTGCCGGTGCCGAAGTTGTAGCCGCTGACGATGACGTCGCCAGCCTTCACCTGGGCGGCAAAATCCGGGTCATAATTTTCCATCACAACCTGGGCCATTTTCTCTTTGGTGATGTCTTCGCGGTAAGTGTAGTCCTTGCTGTAGATGCCGTCGGTGTTGAGGTTGTTGGTGGGCAGAACCAAAGCCCGGCCTTCGTGACCTGAGGGGAAACCATTGAGGATTTCCACTGCAGCAGCAGGAGCATCCTGAGCAGGAATTTCCTTGAAGTTGCGGGCTGGTCCGTCACCGGCAAGCTCCATGCCTTCGGGCCCGGTGATGAAGCCGGCCAGGGCGCTGGCAGTTACTACAGCGGGGCTGGCCAGATAGGCTTCGGCGTCGCGGCTGCCCATGCGGCCCTTGAAGTTGCGGTTGGTGGCGCTGATGCCCACCTGTCCTGCTTCCAGCAAGCCTTTACCCAGGCCGATGCAGGGGCCGCATCCGGGTGGCAGGGCGATGGCGCCGGCCTCGAGCAGGGTGGCCCATGCTCCGCTGGCTTCGGCCTGATCCTGGATGGGCTGGCTGGCTGCGGCGATGTAAAATTCCACACCGTCGGCCACTTTTCCACCTTTGACGACGGCAGCGGCGGCTTCCAGATCACCGAGGCGGCTGTTGGTGCAGGACACCAGGTAGGCCTTGTGGATGGCCATCTTCTTCTGGCTGAACTCATCGAGGCTGGCGGTCAGTTGCACGGAGTGGGGGCCACAGATGTGGGGAGTGACGCTGGCCAGGTCCAGATTGATTTCGGCAGCGAACCAGGCGTCATCATCGCTCCTGGGCGGGTTGTTGGTCCAGTCGGCAATTTTTTCGTCGGTGATGCGGTCGGTGTTGCCATGATCGCTTAACCACTTCTGGCGATCTTTCATATGGGCGACGGCGACTTCATCCACGGGGAACCAGCCGGCCAAAGCGCCCCACTCAGTGGTCATGTTCGAGACAGTCAGGCGTTCTTCCATGTTGAGACCTGCCACGCCGGTGCCTCCGAATTCGATGACCGCGTTCAGCACTTCACCCTGATCGTACAGTCCGCAAAGGGTGATGATCACGTCTTTGCCGGTGACTCCGGGACGCATGGCGCCATTCAGGTTGACTTTGACGGTGCGGGGGATTTGCCACCAGACGGTGCCGAGGGCCCAGAGGGCGGCCGCATCGGTGCGCACAACAGGTGTGCCGAGGGCGCCGATGGCTCCGTAAGTATTGCTGTGGCTGTCGCTGGCGACACAGAATCCGCCGGGTTGCACATACCCTTCCTCAATCATGACCTGATGGCCAATGCCGCGTCCGGCGGGGTAAGCATCCACCCCGTTGAAGGCGGCAAATTCGGCGATGGCCTTGTACTTGGCCTGGTTCTCGTCGCCGAGATCCTGGATGTTGTGGTCGAGCGTAAAAACGGGCTGGGCCGGGTTCTTGATCTTCG
>JAOZJV010000257.1 GCA_029935695.1 Candidatus Krumholzibacteriia bacterium
TCCAGGCCCGAACAAACAATCCACAGCCCCAAACATTCACAAAACCAGGCCAAAGTACTCAGGCTCAAAGAAAAGACCGTTTGAGAGGGGGAAAGCAATGTACTGAGAGAATCCAGCGAATCTTCCAATCCCAGCCGATGCTTTGAAAGAAGGGAATTACTGGCTGCTTTAGACAACAATTTTGCGCGAACCTTCGGATGATGAAATACGGCCAATAGTACCGGAATGCCCGCTGCAGCTACCAAACCTGTCTTCATCCCCGTGAGGGAACCTGGCCAGAAGAAAATTCCCACAACAGCCAAAATCAGCACCGCCAGAAAATCATAAATCCTTTCAGCCAGGATGATGGGAACCCCTTTGGATAATGACACCCCAAAACGCTCTTTAAGAATTCCAGCCTTGAAAATTTCTCCAATTTTTCCCGGTGTGATGACCATGACATAGATGGAAAAATACAATTTAATGGATTGACCCAGTGGAATGGAGGAGTTCAGGGCACGCAAATAAATTTCCCAGCGCCAAAAACGCAATCCATAGTTAAGAAGTGACAAACCGCCCAATAAAAACAAGGACATGGGGGGAAATCGTTTCAATTCCCTGTTGATGTTATCCCAGCCAAAAAACAGAGCTAAAGCCACATACAGGGCAACCGAAAACGCAATAACAGCAAATGAGCGCGAAATTAACTTTGAAGGCAGTCTCATGGAGCATTAAACCTCAAAAAACCTCAGGGAAAAGTGGGTGGGGACTTTATTCCAGAATCATTCACAAAAAACTCATTACTGAAAGATAATGCGTTATGAGAACCTTTAGCGCAACATTCAAACACAGAAATTTGAAAATATCAGACTGGAAAGTGACCTTTATTAATTTTCCATGAGAAAAACACAAAAAGACAAAAAAAGGCTTGCACTCAGTTGTGAATTAAAGTACAATAGGCAATTCAACACCGTGCTTCTGACGTATTCGGGGGAATCGAGAAGCAGGCAGCTTGCCTTGACATCAGCCCATTTTGTGGCAGGTACACACCAAGCAACGGCGGGGATACCATGAGTAAGAGATTCTATTTTAACAATTTAGTGAGTAGGTCTACCCTTGGAGGGAAAGACATTGGCCCAGTAATGGCTGGTGGTAGCACCGCCAGTGCTGCTGCCGAAAAATTACGGAATGTTGTTGAAGGCAATTTTGAAACTGCCCCTGATAACAGGAAATTGCCCTTACAACCTGAAATTTACCTTCCTGGGGGCATCTATCTCGACTTCAAGAGAGTTTTCGATGTGGTGATTTCAGTTATCGCTTTGGCCATTTTTGGCCTGATTTTGCCGCTGTTATCCTTGATCATCAAACTTGACTCGCCAGGGCCTACTTTTTACAGCCAGGACCGTGTGGGTATCAATCGCAGGCGTAAAAATCGTCGTGGTGGGGAACGTTCCAAAGATGATCGCCGCAAAGTTCTCCAGCCAGGAAGCCCTTTCCAGGTGCACAAACTGCGCACCATGGGTGTTAACGCCGAATCAGGTGGTCCTCAGTGGGCTGCCAAAAATGATGTGCGGGTGACCCGTGTTGGCCGTTTCCTGCGGAAAACCCGTTTGGATGAAGTTCCTCAGTTCTGGAATGTTCTGAAGGGCGAAATGAGCCTTATTGGCCCTCGTCCTGAGCGTCTGGTGTTTGTCCGTCAGCTGGAAAAAGACATTCCTGAATACCATGATCGCCTTTTGGTACTGCCCGGAATTACCGGCTTGGCTCAGGTTATTAATGGTTATGATGACAGTTTGGACTCCGTGCGCCGCAAGGTGGAGTTGGACCGTCAAGACATCACAATGTCTGGATTTTCCCAAGAAGGCCGAATTCTCTTCAATTCTAGTGGTGTGGTATTGTAAGGGGTTGGGGCCAGTTAGATCATCATTATTCGATGATCGAGCCCGGACCTCCGTTAAGCGGTCCGGGCTTTTTTTTTAACCCCTTGATTCCCTGCTATCCTGGCACCATAATCTGAGGCATGAAACCTGTTGTGATGGTCATCGATGACGAACAGGCGATCCGTCTGTTTCTGGAAGCAACCCTTGAAGACGAGGGTTATTCTGTTGTGGCATTTGGTGATGGAACCAGTTCCCTGGAATGGCTATCCCGCAGTGTCCCCGATTTAGTCCTCCTGGATCTGATGCTTCCTGATATGAGCGGGATTCAGGTTCTGGAGTCTTTGAAAAAATTATATCCCCATTTGCCCGTTGTGATGATTACGGCCTACAGCCAAACCGACACAGCGGTCCAGGCCATGAAGTTGGATGCACTGGATTATGTCAGTAAGCCTATTGAATTGACAAGGTTACTGAGGGTTGTAGCCAAAGGCCTTGAGGAAACGGCCGATGCCCGCGAAAGATTCCAGAAAACCAACCAGAGTGAACTTTTTCACGGCGATCAGGATGTGGTTCCCAGCCAATCCGAGGACATGCTGGAGATTTACCAAACCATCCGAAAAATCAGTGCTGGATCCAAAACCACCATTTTGATCGAGGGGGAATCTGGAGTTGGCAAGGATGTCATCGCCAACCTCATCCACCGCACCAGTACCCGAGCGGATTATCCATTTTTAGAAGTCAATTGTGCTGCCCTGCCTGAAGCCCTTCTTGAAAGTGAGCTCTTTGGTCATGAAAAAGGCGCATTCACCGATGCCATCAATCAAAAACTTGGGCTTTTGGAGCTGGCCCATAGCGGGACTCTGTTCCTGGATGAAATAGGTGAAATGGCTTTGACTGTGCAAGTTAAGCTGCTCAGGGTATTGGAAAAAATGACTTTCCGGCGCGTGGGGGGTATGGAGGAAATTTCCGTTGATGTTCGCATCATCGCCGCAACCAACCGCAACCTTTTACAACAGATCAAAGCCGGTGCCTTCCGCAAGGATCTTTATTACCGGCTCAAAGTTGTGGATTTGATGGTTCCACCTCTTCGGTCCAGAAAAATAGACATTTTACCTTTGGTTGAATTTTTCATGAAAATCTATTCCAAGAGTTTGAATAAAGAATTTAATGAGATCACGCCCCAGGCCAGGGAAATGTTGGAACAATATGATTGGCCCGGAAATATCAGGGAACTGAAGAATATCATTGAGCGTACCATTCTTTTGGAAGAGGGGCCGGTTCTTTCATTGCAGCACCTCAAAAAACTAAAAACTGAAATTTTCACCCATGATCTTCCTTTGCGAATTCAGGAGAGCCTGGTCAATCCACTTCCTGATGAAGGGGTTGATTTGGAGGGTTTGGTGGGCGAACTGGAGAGCGCTCTGGTGCAGAAAGCCTATGAATCGGCCCATGGTAACCAGAGCTTGGCTGCCCGGAAATTGGGACTCAACAGGGATAAACTCAGGTATCGTTTGAAGCAGTACGGGATCAAGGAGAATTGATGAAGATTCGCATCACAACCGTTTTTCTTTCTGCTGCCATGGTCCTTTGGCTGTTTACCGGGTGCGGAGTTTATTCCGCCGCCAGCGGCCGGGTGGATGAAAACATCAAACAGGTCTTTGTGGAATACCTTGAGAATATGACAGCAGAACCCAATTTGGGTGTGGATATGTCAGACTATATCGTGCGAGCCATTCAAATTGACAACACACTTAAGATTGTTGATGAAGGAGATGCCGACAGCATCATCTCGGGCAAAGTGATGCGGTACCATTTACAGGAAGTCTTTGCTAAAGAGAACCTTACGGTTAACGAATTTCAGGTTCAAATCGCAGTTCTCCTGAATTTCACTGTGCGCTCCACTGGAGAAACCATTTTCAAAAACAAAAGATTCACCGGTACAGGCAATTACGTCACCGGTGAATCTGATGAAGAGAATGCCAGAAATGAAGCTGTTGGGGAAATCGTCCGCGATATTCTGGCTCAAGTTGTGGAGGGTTGGTAAATAATGGGCTACAGGCGTTCTAAATCAGGGAGTTCCGTGCCTGGGTTTCAGGAACTTGTTAACCTGGACCTGAAAACCGGTCAATTCAGGCCAGTTTACCTGCTTGTGGGTGATGACCCACTGCGCATGACTGGGGTTGTAGAAAAAATAAGGAAAGATTCACTGGGAGATGCCGGCAGCGCTTTCAACTTCCATACCCTGCATGGGGATCAAATCGGTGTAGAGCGTATTATCCAACAGGCATTGGCGTTGCCTATGATGGGTAAAGTCCAGTTGATCTGGGTTAAAAATGTGGATCTGTGTCTTGGGACCAAGGACAGCCAGGATGCTATGGAGAAATACCTTCTGAAGCCTGTCCCTGAAACTATCCTGATCATGACCACCAAAAAAGCCGACAAAAGGCTAAAATGGGTGAAAGCATGCGTTTCCGGAGGATTTTTCTTTGATTTCAGCCCACCTGAAGGTGAAGCCCTTCTTCAGTGGGTGAAAAAAGCTGCTGATCGTGAAGGGCTGCAACTTGGCCGCCATGAAGCAGAAATCCTATGCGATTTGGTGGGTAATGACCTGTTGGGGTTGAAAAATGAGATCTCCAAACTGGCGTTGTTTGCAGATCAACGCGGTGGCAATCTCAGTGCGGAAGAATTAAGCCGTATCATTATGGATCAGGCTGAGTTACAGGGTTTTGATATCACTAATGACCTTGAACCGGGAAAATCACGGCAGGTTCTGAAAACGTGGTTCAGGCTTGCGGAATGGGGTAAATCAGCCTATGAAATATCTCCGCTGATGCTCTCCAGAATTCGCAAGGGCGCCATGCTCTCGTCATGCCGGGGCCAAGGCATGTCTGATCAGGAAATTGCGTCCCTGACTGGCGCAAGTCCTTGGGGTTTCAGGTTTTTAGATCCCATGATCCGGGGACTTGGCAGCAAAGGTATTGGCAAGGCCATGAAAACTTCGCTGGAGTGTGACCGTAAGTTGAAAAGCTCTCCAGTGAATCCGGATATCATTATCGAAAAGACAATCATGGAGCTGTGCAAAAAGAACTCTGGTTGATCAGGGGCTTGCCAGTTTCAGTGTACTGAACAGGAAAGGTTGATGAAGATGGCTGAAGGACTGATGGATTTCACTGATGACAGCTTTGAGGCTGATGTTTTGAAAAATGATCTGCCGGTGCTTGTGGATTTCTGGGCCACCTGGTGTGGACCATGCAAGGCCCTGACACCAACCATTGAGAAGTTGGCGGCAGAGTTTCAAGGCAAGATGACCATCGGCAAGATGGACATTGGAACACATCCACAAGCCGCGGGGAAGTTTGGCGTACGGAGTATTCCGGCTTTGCTTTTCTTCAAGGATGGAGAAGTTGTGGATTCCATTGTGGGTAAAGCAGCAGAAGATAAAATCCGGGAAGTGATTGAAAAAGTCATCGGCTGATTTCTCAATTACAGGGTATCTTAATAAGAAACCGGTGGTTAAAGCCACCGGTTATCTTTTAAATCTTGTCTTTTACTTAACATAATATACATTATGCGCAATAACTCTAATGGATGGGCACACGATCAGAAAGTTCATCCAGATACGGAATCCTCCAGGTTTCACCGAACATGGCTTTCACAAATCCCAGCACTGTCAGTGGTAAAAACACCCCAAAGAAAACCAACCACATCAAAATGACGATGAGGAAACCCAAAAGTGGAATCTGGCCAATGGTGCCCTGGATAACCCAGACAAGAATGAGTCCCACCATTTCGACAAAAAAGAGTGCAAATCCCTGACGGCAGTGGCGAGCCAGGAAGTCACTCTTTTCAGAACTCAGAATGGGCAAAAAGACAAAAGCAGACAAGTAGCACACCGCCCCCAGCCAGCGATCCCTTATACTGACTTGGTTTTCCATGGATCATTCCCTTTCTTCAGGT
>JAOZJV010000816.1 GCA_029935695.1 Candidatus Krumholzibacteriia bacterium
ATGCGAATTATCCAACCGAACATAATTTTGGGCAGTTTTGATAATATCGTTTTGCAATTTTCTATCCGATATAAACAGATTGATTATTCTTCTTTTAATTCTAAACAGTACAAAAGCGGACAATAACAACATCTTGTAGGCTTGCAGAAAATATTTAGAGAATTTTCTTGCTTTCGAGCTTCATACGATAAAAATTTAACAGCCAGAAGAGAAAAGTACTCTCCGAATGCTGGTTGGTTCATATTTTATTGGGAGTGAATCATGCAGAATCTAGTCGTTTGTGTTGGCGAAAAATGCCACCAAAGCGGTGCCGAGATTGTTCTTAAGAGCTTCATGACCATCATCGCCAGAGAACAGCTGGAAAATGAAATCTGCCTGAAATGCAGTTTCACCATCGGCGGATGTTGTGAACGGGACGAAGTCAGTGTGCGCCTGGGTGACCGCATGTTCAAGGTCGACCCCGAGAATGCCCACCTGGCCTTTGCCAAAGATGTATGGCCCAGCCTCACCCCCACCATGGAGGATTGATCATGGCCAAAGTCGTCATCGGGGCCTGGGGTGATCAAGTCATCGACAACCGGGGCAAACGATTTTTTGAGATCGATGAATTTGACGAGTTGGAGGACTTTCGGGAATTTGATCCCGGCAACCGCATCCGTGCCTTCCTGGGTGGCAAGGGGTTCTTCGTCTTCGACCAGGATGTGTCGATCATGGCGGCCATTCGCGACTACCTCCAGCGCGCTGCCGATGAGAGCTGCGGCAAATGCACACCGTGCCGCACGGGAACCCGGATCCTGGTGGAGAAGCTGAAGGATTTGTGTGAGGGCGGCCGTTGCCAGCGAAAGTTGGCGGAGATTCGCGAACTGGCTGAACACATCCACACTTCCAGCCTCTGTGGTCTGGGCCAAACGGCAACCGTTCCTTTACTCAGGCTGCTGGATGATTTTCCGGAAATTGCCGCACAGGAACTGAAAAGTGGTGCCGCCACCGTCGCCCAACCCGGCCAAAGCTATGTCACCGCTCCCTGCATCGAAGAATGCCCCAGCAAGGTCGATGTGCCCCGCTACATCGACTACTTGAAGGATGGCAAATTCACCCACTCCGTTGGCGTTGTTCTACAAAAGTATCCCATGGCGGCCACCTGTGGGCGGGTGTGTGTACGCTTCTGCGAAATGGCGTGCCGACGCACCCAGGTTGATGAGCCGGTTGGCATCAAAGTGCTCAAGCGCTTCGTGGCCGATCAGGAAAAATACGCCAGCGATCACTGGTTCAGCCGGGACTTGATTCCCGACCCCAAACCGGACGATCTCAAGGTGGCGGTCATCGGGGCCGGTCCGGCCGGCGTCTCGGCGGCATACCACCTGTTGCTCAAGGGCTACAAAGTCGAAGTCTTCGAGGCCTTGACCGAACCGGGCGGCATGGCCGCCGTAGGCATTCCGGAATACCGCCTGCCCAAGGAAGAGATCCTGCGCAAGGAAATATCAATCATCGAAGATCTCGGCGGAGTCATCCACTACAACAGGCGCATGGGACAGGATTTTGCCCTGGACACACTCATCAACGATGGCTTCAAGTCCGTCTTTTTGGGAGTCGGTGCCCACCAAGGCAAGGAGATGGGTGTTCCCGGTGCCATTGAACGAGGATATGACGAAAAGCTTGCAGGTCACGTGTTTGA
>JAOZJV010000258.1 GCA_029935695.1 Candidatus Krumholzibacteriia bacterium
TGACCTCTTGTCTGTCAAACAAGCGCTCTAACCAAAGCTGAGCTAATCGCCCACCAGAACGGGGAAATTAAACAGATGACCCGCCGGATGTCAAAGATAAATCACATCCAGTGCGGGTCACCCATTCTCTTAGCTTAAATAATCAACCAGACGTTCGCCCCGGCCCTGCTGGCGCATCTTGCTCAAAGCCTGGTTTCGGATCTGCCTGACCCTCTCCCGGCTCAGATTGATATCCTGCCCGATGGTTTCCAGACTGCAGGTCTCGATGGAGCCCAATCCGTAGTAACGAACAACAATATCTTTTTCCCGATCCGTGAGGCTGGTCATGGCATCAGAAAGTTCCTGTTCCAGCTCGTCCACGATGAAACTCTGATCAGGAGTCAGTTCATCAGGATCAGCCAACGTATCAGCCAGGGTCACGTCGTCATCATAAAGAGGCTTATCCAGGCTCACCAAAGGTTTACTTGCTGCACGAATCTGATTCATCTTGCGCATGTCCAGACTCATTTCCTCGGCAATTTCAGACTCAGCCACTTTACGGTGGTGTTTTTGTTCCAGATTTTGACTGACCCGTTTCATTCGCTGGGCCTGTTGGCTGCGATTAATGGGCAGCCTTACTGTATTAGTCTGTTCAGCAATGGCTTTTTGAATGGCCTGCCGAATCCACCACACGGCATAGGAGATGAAGCGAAATTCTCGCTTTTCATCAAACCTCTTGCCGGCGGTGATCAGGCCAATATTGCCTTCAGCGATCAAATCCATGTAGCTGAGTCCCTGGTTCAGGAACTTCTTGGCCACACTGACCACAAAACGCAAATTCGAGTTCACCAGTTTATCGAGAGCTGCCTTGTCACCGGTGTGGATGCGTCGAGCCAGCTCGAATTCTTCTTCTCTGGTCAGCAGGTTGTGTTTCCCGATGGTTTGCAAATAATGCTGGAGAGATCGATCTTCCCGGCGGTCGCTGCTTAATTCAACTTCATACATGCTGCGTCCTCCCTGGCCTGGCACTCCATGGCCTGGTTACCTATGGCCTATTATTTTCTGACCCCTGAGGGCCATCCAAATACAAACAATTCAAACATTCTCTACGTCAGGACCAACGATAAGTTCCCAAAGCCACAATAATGATGCAGCCCGGATAAAATCAAAGACCTTAATGAGAACTGTTCCTGTTTGAATTATAACTGAACTTACTTCTCAGGTCAAAGACTGTTTTAGTCCGCTTTATAAATTTCACCGAATGATGTGGCAGGCAGGGTGTCCTCTCTAATATCGGACACCCGACCATACCATACTTTCACGATCTGTCAATCAATTATGCTTTAGACGGCTCATCGTCTTCCACGACTTCGTAATCGGCATCAACAGAGCCATCATCGTCCTTTGCAGCTTCATCAGCACCAGCCCCACTCTGAGCCCCAGCTTCAGGCCCGGCAGCAGAACCGCCTTCAGCCGCTGCTGCCTTCTCATAAGCCTTGCTGGCCAATTCCTGCACCGATTGCATCAAAGCGTCGCTGGCGGTGCGGATCATCTCCACATCATCGGAGGTCAGCACTTCTTCCAGGGCCTTAATCTTGGTTTCAACATCCGTACGAAGTTTCTCATCAAGATCTTTGTCCAGCTCATCCATACTTTTCTTGGCCGAGTGGATCCGAGCTTCGGCTTCATTTTTGACATCGATCAAATCACGTTTGGCCTTGTCCGCGTCAGCGTTGGCTTCTGCGTCCTGAACCATGCGATCGATTTCGTCATCGCTGAGGCCGCTGCTGCCGGTGATCCGGATGGATTGCTCTTTACCCGTGGCCTGATCAACAGCGGACACCGAAAGGATTCCGTTAGTATCGATGTTGAAAGTCACCTTGATCTGAGGCACACCCCGGGGCGCAGCCGGCAGACCAGTCAACTGGAAACGACCAATAGTCTTGTTATCAGCAGCCATTTCCCGCTCACCCTGGAGCACATGAATGTCCACAGTGGGCTGATTGTCCGAGGCTGTGGAGAAAACCTGAGATTTCTCCGTGGGAATTGTCGTATTGCGGTCAATCAACCGGGTCATCACTGAACCCATGGTCTCGATACCCAGGCTCAGGGGAGTCACATCCAGCAGAACCAGATCTTCGTTATCCCCGGCCAGAATACCACCCTGGATGGCAGCGCCCATGCCCACCACTTCATCGGGATTGACAGTCTTGTTGGGAGCCTTGCCGAAAATCTCCTCCACCTTGGCAGCCACGGCGGGGATCCGGGTGGATCCACCAACGAGCAGCACTTCATCAATATCACTGGTGCTCAGACCGGCATCCTTGATGCAGTTGAGACAAGGTTGCAGGGTGCGCTCCACAAGATCAGCCACCATGGCCTCGAACTTGGCCCGGGTCAGGGTCATTGTCAGGTGCTTGGGGCCATTCTGGTCAGCCGTGATAAACGGCAGATTGATTTCGGCCTGGGTGGAGTTACTGAGCTCACGTTTGGCTTGCTCGGCGCCTTCTTTAAGGCGTTGCAGAGCCATGGGATCGCCGCTCAGATCGATGCCCTCCTGCTTGACAAAAGTATCCACCAGGTGATCAATGATAACCTGATCGAAGTCATCACCACCGAGATGAGTGTCACCATTGGTTGCCAGCACCGTAAATACGCCCTGATCCATTTCCAGGATGGACACATCAAAAGTACCGCCACCAAGATCGAATACGGCGATGGTTTCTTCACCCTTGCGCTCAAGGCCGTAAGCCAGAGCAGCAGCAGTGGGCTCGTTAATGATTCGTTTGATTTCCAGACCGGCAATTTTACCCGCATCCTTGGTGGCCTGGCGCTGGCTGTCATTGAAATAAGCCGGCACTGTCACCACTGCTTCGGTCACGGTTTCACCCAGGAACTCTTCAGCAGTTTCTTTCAAGGTCCGCAAAATCTGAGCGCTGATTTCTGGAGGTGAAAACTCACCATGCTCTGTTTTGATGCGAACTTCACCACTGCCGCCCTTGACGACTTTGTATGGCACTTCGGTGATTTCATTGGACACTTCATCAAACTGACGGCCCATGAAACGTTTGATGGAGTACACCGTTTGGGTGGGGTTGGTCACAGCCTGGCGTTTGGCCAACAGCCCCACCAGACGCTCCCCTGCCTTGTTCCAGGCCACCACCGAAGGAGTGGTCCGGTTTCCTTCATTATTCTGGATGACTTTGGCTTCGCCACCATCCATGACTGCGACCACACTGTTGGTGGTTCCCAGATCGATTCCAATAATCTTGCCCATTCTATTCTCCTCTGATTCAAGTTTCAGGTATAAGTTGCTCGCAATGGGTATAACAAGAGATATGCCAGCATCAAATATTGCTGATAATTATCTTAATTTCCTTGTTTTCAATAGGTTATAATTTGGCGGGAAATTTTTAAAAAATATCAAAAAAAGGAAGACTGCTATTTTGTCATGCTTTTGTGCCGTTTTGGCACTCGCCGTCAGGGTCTGTCACCTCCATGACACCCTGTCGGAAGCTCACCAGAACCATCAAGTCCATGAGCCGATGATGCAGGGACGCCGCCAGGGGTTGATGGTTCTTACCTGAAGGCCACTGACCAAGAACACCTCGCAGAGTCCCACTGAAGACAGAAGAAGCAAGACCTCGGATAATACGACTGAGCATCCCAACTGAGGTCTGCCCCTCATAATCCACCACATGGTGCAGCTTCATTTCGGGAATGCGATGAGGATGCAACTGAGCAAGATGGGGCAAGCTGTACCTCCCGCACTCCACCTTCTTGTCCAAATATTCTTGCAGGGTGTGATGATGCACGTGAAAGGGCACCGGATGAGTCAGCGCTTGAAACTTGATACCAGCAGCTTCTTCCAGCCGAAAAGCCACTTCCATATCCTCAAACCCATAAGCTGAAAAATTTTCATCAAACCCACCGATGGACAAAAAGGCCTCACGACTGACAGCTGCATTCTGCGTCACAAAGAAGCGTCCAGGTGCTGGACCGGGAGCAAGCTTGGCCACTCCACGGGTGTCGAGATAGGCAAAATGAGGAGCATCAACCACAGCGGGATCTGTCACAGCGTAGCCAATGGTGCCACAGCCAGGATGAGCCTCCAGCATATCCAGATGAGCCCTCACCAAACCGGTGGGAGCCACAATATCATCATCCATAAAAAGGATATATTGGCCCGTGGCTGCATGAGCTCCCAAGTTCCGGGCTTTGGCACGTCCAACGTTGTGCTCGGGGGAAACAACTCTCAGCAGCGGGTTGCTGCCGGTGCCATCCACTGTTTGCAGAAATTCACCGGTGGAATCGGTGCTGCCATCATTGACCACCACCACTTCCCAGATTCGGCCTGGTCCGGCCTCCTGATGCTTCAGCGCCTCGAGGGTCTGCCGCAGCATTTCCACTTTGTTCATGCTGGGAACGACCACCGAAAGAATCACACCTCATCCCCCATTGTTGCTGCCATTCAAATGCGCCAGACTGACTTCCTGGGGTCCGGCTGGTGCCTCACCCAAAGCATGGCGGAAAATCTGTTCGACAAATTCCATGTTGGAATCGAAGCCGGCAAACTCATGGGCGGTGGCCAGAGCCTTCTCCCCTGCTTTTTGTCGGAAGTCTTCATCTTTGGCGAAGCGCAGCATGGCCTCTGCCAATTCTTCCACATTGCGGGGGGTGACAATGAGACCGCTCTCTCCCTGGGTGATCCACTCCATGGAAGAAGGTAAACTGGAAATAATGATGCCAGCTGCGCAGCTCATGGCCTCCAGAAGGCTGACAGCGGTGGCATCCACCGAAGGCACACTGATGAAGACATCACAGGCGTTCAGCGCCGTGGCAAATTCATCATGGGGAAGGCGCCCCACCATGGCCATCACGTTTTCAATGCCGGCCTGACGAGCTTTGGCCCGGAAAGGTTCCGGATCGCCTTCGTACCCTGCAAAAAGGAAACGGGCCCGTGGTTCATCCTGGGCCACGATGGCAGCGGCAGCAATCACCGTGTCGATGTTGTAATAAGGCTGGGTATAACTGCGTGGAGAGAAGTACAGAATTTCATCGTCGGTGAAACCCAGTTCACGGCGCCAGTGGGAGGCATCAAAAGGACGAAATTTTTCGAAGTCCACTCCCCAAAGCACCCGGTAACTCTGCTGGGCATTGGCACCCAGTTCCACACTTTTCTCCAGAATATCCGCTGAATCTCCAGTCAGGGCAAAGCAGCTGCCCAAAGCTGCTCTGGCCAACCAGTTTTTAAGACCAGTTTCAAAAGGCGTCACGTAAACATCATCGCCCCACACGGTCAGGACATTGGGCTGAAACCCGGAAAAATGTCCCCAGTAGCCATAACCCGTTAAAAAATGAGTGTTGAGAAGATCAGGTTTGATCTCAGCCAGCACCTTCTTGACTTTGCGCAGGGAAAACAGATAACGCAGTGGCTTGGGTCCCGTGCCGCTGGTGATGTCATGCACGGTGACACCTTCTACATCACCAGGCTGCACGGTGAGCAGGTGGCACTGATGCCCTCTTTGAGCAAACCACTGGATCCAGCGTTCGGTGTGGATATGGCGACCGATGGAAAGGAAAGCGAGGCGCAAGATTACCCCTTAGTGGTGCTGGTGAGTGAGGTGGTGCCGGGAGCCGGAATCGAACCGGCACGGAGCAACGCTCCGAGGGATTTTAAGTCCCTTGCGTCTACCAGTTTCGCCATCCCGGCACAGGAAATATCTGGTTACAGGGATTATGAAAAGCTGGAGGCGGCACCCGGAGTCGAACCGGGGGTAACGATTTTGCAGACCGTCGCCTTAACCAC
>JAOZJV010000259.1 GCA_029935695.1 Candidatus Krumholzibacteriia bacterium
CCAGATCGTTAATTCATGCGGCAAGTGTCATGAAGAGGTGACCCACTCGTATTTTGATACGTACCACGGTAAGGTCTTCCAGCTTGGGAATACCGATGCCGCCAAGTGCAGTGATTGTCACGGTCAGCACAACGTATTTCCCAAGCAGGATTCCCGTTCAATGTTGTCCCATGAGAACATTGTTAGTACCTGCGGCCAATGTCACAGTGGATCGCATCGTCAGTTCACCGGTTATCTGACTCATGCGACACACCACGACAAGGACAAGTTCCCGGCTGTGCATTACACGTGGCTGGCGATGACTTCACTGCTGGTGGGTACGTTCGTATTCTTCGGAATCCATACTCTGCTTTGGTTGCCCCGCAGCTTTGCGGCTATCAAACACTCGCGTCAATTGCGTAAAATGGCCAAGGGCGAGAAGCAGTTCCGCCGCTTTGGCAGGCTTGAACGATCACTTCACGTGATGGTGATTGTTTCGTTCCTGACTCTGGCTGTTACGGGTATGACGCTGAAGTTCAGCTACCAGCCCTGGGCTCAGTGGCTCAGTGGGGCTCTGGGTGGATTCCAGTCCACAGGTTCCTGGCATCGGGCGGCGGCATTTCTGACCTTCTTCTACTTCAGTCGCCACGTCATTGCCTTGTTTGCAAAGCGCAAGCAGTCTGGTAAGTCATGGCAGGATTTCATCTTTGGGCCAGAAGGAATGATGTTCAATGGCCGCGATGGTGTTGAGTTCGTCCAGACTGTGAAGTGGTTCCTGCACAAGGGCGATCGTCCCCGCTATGGTCGCTGGACCTATTGGGAGAAATTCGATTACTTCGCAGTGTTCTGGGGTGTGGCCATGATTGGTGCCAGCGGTCTGATGCTGTGGTTCCCCGAATTCTTTACCAGGTTCCTGCCTGGCAAGATGATCAACATTGCCACCATCATCCACTCGGATGAGGCGTTGCTGGCCACCGGCTTCATCTTTACGATTCACTTCTTCAATACGCACTTCAGGCCTGACCGTTTCCCCATGGATCCGGTAATCTTCACTGGCCGGATGACCCTTGAAGAGTTCAAGGAAGACCGGCCTCGTGAATACGATCAGCTGGTTGAAGAGGGACGTCTGGATGAACACATGGTTGATCCTTTGCCCGAATCTTTCGTGACGAGCATGAAGGTGTTCGGCTTTACGGCTCTGGCCATAGGCCTGAGCCTGATCGTCACGATCATTGTGGCGGTAGTGTTCGGTATTAACTAGCGAGCAGAGGCGGGCCTGAAAATGGTCCGCCTCTTTTTGGGCAAAAATAAACTCCGAGTGAATAACTGGGAAAAACAGGAGGAGTGGTGATGGATGCAATGAAGAAACAAATGGTGTTGTTGGGATTAGTGGTGGTGATGTTCCTTCTTTCAACTGCTGCCCTTGCAGGCGAGCAGAGTGGGACCTTCTGGTATGCATTGGATCACATGACGTCTGCCGAGGCAGGTGCCGAGGCTGTCATCTGGGTCACTTTGCCGCCGGTGTGGCATGGTCAGGAAGTGGAAATAACCTCTATCGTTCCCGAACCCGTGGCTGTGCTGGAAGATAAAAACACAGGCAACCGGGTGATCGAATGGGTTTACCATCCCGGCGAAGAAGAGTTACCCCAGAATCAATTTTTCCATTACGATTTTACCTTGAAACAAAAAGACATCAGCTTCGATGTGGATCCGGAAAAGGTCCAGGCTTATGACCGCAACTCAGCCGATTTTATGAAGTACACCAAAGGTGAAACCTGGATTCAAACAGATGGCAAAGTGCTGGATGCAGCCAGGGAAATTATTGGCACCGAGACCAATCCCTGGCTTCAGACCCGGGCTCTTTTCGATTGGTGCATGCAGAGCATGACTTTTGTTCCCGGTGGGTTCGGTGATCGGGATGCCATCTCAACCCTGGCCAGTCGCAAAGGTGATTGCGGGCAGTATGGCCGGCTCCTGGTGGCTTTCTGCCGGTCCATTGGTATCCCGTCGCGCACCGTGACCAACGAGTGGATTTCCGGTGGCTCTCATGTTTTTGCTGAAGTGATGATGCCCGGTTATGGATGGGTGCCCGCAGATATTTCCCTGGCCCAGATGCTTTTGCCTGGTGGGGCCGGCTTTACCCAGGAGGAAATCGATACATTCATGAACGAACGCGATGTTCCCCAGGGTGATCCCTATTGGTTCCTGGGCCATCTGTTCTCCCGTCGGGTGATCACAGCTGTGGGCAACAACATCACCATCGAATCTCCAACTCTGGGAAAGCAAATCAGCTTCAAGAGCATGCGTCCCGGTGGCAACAAGGCTCATCCCAAAGCTTTTCGTCTCGAAGGTTTCAATGATGATATGATACACGGCGGATTTTTTGTCTTTGGCCAGGACATCAAAACCGATGAAGACGCCCACCGCATGGCTCATATGCGCCTGGCCAACTCCTTCTTCAAGGTTGGCCTGTACGACGTGGTGGAAGAAGGCTGCCGCCAAAGCCTGGACGACTACTCCGATGGCGTCCAGTCCTGGATCAACATGGGTAAAGTCTACATGCACAAAGGTGAATACTACAAAGCCGAAGCCACCTTCAAACGTGCCATGAAAGGCCATGCGGCCAAGCGAAACGAAAAGCTGGAGGCCGTGGTCTGGACCCACAATTACCTCGGTAACTGTTACGACCTCCTTGACCACCGGGATATGGCTTTGAAGGAGTACCAATTGGTCGTGGACATGGACAACAACTACCGCGGCGCCGTGGAGTATGCCCGTAAATACCTGGAAAAACCTTTCACCAAAAAGGCACCAACAACCAGGTAATAGGTGGTCAACAACAGGTAGAGATACAGAAACCCATCGTCGAAAGGTCCTCGTTCCTGCGGAGTATTCGACGATGGGTTTCTGTATCTCTACCTGTTGTCGGCACTATTTTACCAAGTAGTTGCTGACCGCTGTCGCTCTTTCGGATGCATGGATGTTTAAACCTGATATTGCCATTTGGAAGTCGGCGGTATTATTCATGAACGTGTATCCTTCGACTTCCTGAAGGGCGTGGGGTTGGATGAGGGTGGCGTATGTTGCATAGGTATAGAATACCGTGTGAGAGCCAGCCATTCCCGAACTCCGGAAGATATCTCCGGCCACTTTTTCTCTCAGCATGGAAGCATCTTCAAAATTGTTTTTGAGGCTCAGCTTTTTAAATCTGTAAAACCGTTGATTGTCAATTTGCGGGTTTTGCCATGACATGGCCAAACTTGAATTTAAAAAAATTCCGCCGGTGGGAGTGAGTCTCCTGCCGACGGAATAATAGCAATTCGTTGCTCATTCAGACCAGTCCAGAATGCCTGAACCCCATCAAGCATATCCTTCCCGCCTTTGATGAACTTTTCTTCATCAAAATCATCGGTGAAATAAAGTTCTTCCAGTTCATCCATGACATGTCCGGCATGTTGTTCTTCGATTTTGTCGTGCCAGGTGAAGAAAGCCAGGGGCAGTTTGGGCTCTTCGGTTTGTTTGAAGGCATCGAGGCCGGCGATCAGTTGTTTCCAGAAACCAGCGGCAGCCCAGTTTTCCACGGCGAAGCTGGCACCTTCGGCAATGTTGGGATCTTCATTGCCGTAGATGGCGCTGAGTTGATCACAGAAAAAGAGGGTGCTGGGAGTCCCGTGCCGACGTTTGCCCATATCGTTGAAACCGAGGCCGAGCACAGCGCCCATTCTAACGAGCCATTCGAAGTGGGCGGCGCGGAAGCGGAAGCGGCCGCCGTCGACCGAGCCTTCCAATGCGACGATGTCGGGGTCGCCTTCGCGATCCGTGTCGCTGACTTCACCCATGCTGGCACCTTCTTTATGGAAGATAACACCCAGTTCGTTGGCCAGGATTTCCTTGCTCGCGCGCATGCCTTCGAGGGTGCCGGCGTTGATCACTTTCAGGAGTTGGGCGATGAGAAAGAGGTTGGAAAAAACAGAGAATTGGATGACGAAGTGTTTGATGTTTTCACTGTTGGCTTTTCCAGTGGCAAACCATTCGCAGTATCTGTTGTCGGTGATGACGGGATGGGTCATGAATTCGATATTACAGGTGTCGACAAATTTTGAAAATCGCATAGCATCGTCTGAGGAAATATGGCCTTCTGAAACCATCGTCTCGATTTGAGCAGAAACTTGCAACTGCATAGGTACCTCCCTGGTCATTGTTCTAACAAGTGACATCCGACTTAATACAGGATAACATCACTCTTGAACAAGCGCATCCAGAAAAATTTGCAACATTAGGGCTTTGAAATTCGTTTTCCGGTGGTTGATCGCAATAATTTTGCATTTGAAAGGATGAATCATGGCTGGGACTGGAAAAAAATGGCTCATTGGCTGCGGCGCAGGTTGCGGAGTCACCATTTTGCTGAATATCATCCTTTTCGTAGGGGCTGGGTTTCTTTTTACCAAACCCATGACCAAAGCCGCCAACAGCCAGAAAGAGCTGACAGCAGCTTATGGCGTCCCTAATGATTTCGTGCCCGAGGTGGGTGGTCTGACTCCCCAAAAAATTGAAGCTTTTTTGGCCGTGCGCGCCGAACTGATGCCATCCTGCGAAGAGTTCGAGGGTATTGCCGGTGGCTTTGCAGCCATGGATGAACTGGATCAAGGTGGCGATGAACCCAGCGCCAAGGAAATTTTCATGGGTCTTGGCAAAGTGATGGGATCGGTCAAGGGCCTGGTCATGGAAATGGGCGAGGTGCTGGAAATCCGAAACCACGCTTTGATGGCCGAGGATATGGGCCTGGGCGAATACACCTGGATTTATGTGTTGGCGTATAATTCATGGCTGGAATACGAGCCCAACACGGGAATCGACAGTTCTGACGGTGGAAGTTTCAGTTCACGGGAACAAGGTCTGATTGAAGATCTGATGAACGCCCATGCCGGTGCCCTGGCTGAAGCCGGCCGTAATGATGAGGCTGAATTGTGGCGTGAAGAAGCTGGAAAATTGGACTGGAGCGATTCGGGAGTGCCTTTCCAAAATAGTGAATTGCCTGCAGAAATTACCGATGCTCTGGAGTCGTACCGGAGTCGTTTGGAATCCTCATATTGCGCGCCCATGAGTGAGTTTGATTTGGGTGTGATCAAGAAGAAGGGCATGTCCTTTCATGCTAATTAGGTGAACAATGAGCTAACTGAGCCGGGGAATTGTCAAACAAAAAAACAAGGTCCCTGCACAGAATGGTCTGCAGAATCTATTGCTTGAATTGGTAAACGCCGAGAGTTTCTTTGATCAAAAGATGGGAACGATGAACCAGGCCATGGCATAATGAGCACAGAAGTTTCAAATTCCCCAGGTCGTTGCCTCCGCCTTCGCTGCGCGGAACAATATGATGGATTTCCAGAAACCGGGTGTGATGGCAGCCAGGTGTTTCGCATTTGTGGCGGGCTTTGGCGAAGACTTTCCGCCTGATGGATGGCGGGATGGAGGTTTTGTTGCGTTGTCCAGGAACGGATATCTGGCAATCGCATTGCAATCGTTCGAATTCCTGTTTTCCGATTTCCAGCTCGCCTTTGCTGGTCTGCACTTTGGCCGATTCACATTCAGGGCAATGGTGGATGTGGATTTGAGTTGAAGGTTTGGCGACTGCTCCCCGGGGATCACTTTTTGGGGAAACAGGTTCGGATTGTTGCTCCAGAAATCCTTCCATAATTTCCAGCAAAGCCTCCACTTTTTCCGATGAAATATTCCGGTTCTTACGGACATTTTCCCAGAGCTTTTCATAACGAGCAAACTGGATGGGAGTCATTTCAAAATTCAC
>JAOZJV010000260.1 GCA_029935695.1 Candidatus Krumholzibacteriia bacterium
TGTCAGAAGCTCCACTTTCTCATATTGAGTCAGCAGGGGAATAACCTGATCCTGAACCCAGGCGGTGTTGCCGTCGGGCCAGACTTCGCTGCGGCCAGGGTGGTGGGTGAAGATGAAAATCCATTGCACCTCCGGATCCTGATCACTGCTTTCAAGCAGGTTTTCCAGCCATGCCAGCTGGTCATCGCCTCGGACATTGCTGTTGAGGGCAATCATCAGAACCGACCCTATTGGGAAACTGTAATAACCTTCGCCGATAAAACCCTGCATGTCCTGGTATTTCATGTAGTCGTAAAAGTGGGTGGCTTCCTCTTCATGATTGCCAATACTGACCATGACCGGAACCTGATGGGAAATGGGACTCAGGGGATTGAAGTATTCGTTGGGGTATTGGGAAAGCACACGACCATCGGTGACGATGTCGCCCACATTCATCACCAGATTGAGTTGGTGATGAAGACTGTCGCCATAAATTTCATCCACCTTGTCACGCATGGCGCGGATCACTTCGGCGTGTTTGTTGGTATCGGTCCGGTTGTCGCCATAGACGGCGAAGCGAATGAAACGGTCATCAGCACCAACGGGTGGTTGGGTGCGGAAAACATAAGTACTGCTGGTGGCAGTGTCTGTGTGGCACTGGTAAAAATAATCGGTGTCGGGTTGCAGGCCGGTCAATTTGACCGAGTGCCAGATTACGCCATCGCCAAGGTCAGTGTGCTCGCCTGTAACCATGGTGCCCAGGGTTTCGGATATGCCGTACTCCACGACTGAATCGGTACCAATGCCGTTGTGCCAGCAAACAGTGACCGAATTGTCGGTGGATGCCTGAAGATAAGGAGCCATGTAAGCGGGGACCGGACTCACAAACTCATACCCGTATCCATCCAGATCAGCCAGTTCCTGGGCGGTTAAATCCCGGTCAAAAAGAGCGACCATAGCCACGTCCAAAGCATGATCTTCACCATTGTCATCGGCAAAAAACAAAACCTGGTTCATGTCGTCGGCGGGGTAGAGCGAGAAAACACCTTCGTAGGCCTGGGAACCCCCAAGGTGCAGAAGCTGTCCATCAAGGTAATAATCGTAATGCTCGCCCAGGTTGACCGAAACGGCTAGGCGGTACCATTCATTTGCCGACAACTGGTGCGTTGAATAACCAGTGTGACCAATTCCCAGAGTACCATTGGGGTGGACGAAGCACTCGCCGTCATTGCTGTTGGCGTAGTTACTTTGATAAAGGCAGTGCCAGTTTCCGATTTGCGGCAGACGCACGTCCATGACGATGGTGAAGGTGTTTACCCACTGAGGATTCTCTCCCTTGCCATTGGCTGGAATGTCGTGGAAGCAGCGGTAAAAGCTACCCAGCCCGATGTTGGTGGCGCCGTTTTCCGCAGTGGGCCCTTCGGAGGCTGCGTGAGTACCGACTAATTCCAGATTGTTGCCGACGGTGGCGGCGGTCAGGTTTTCCGGAGTGTCGAAATCCCACAAGCCGACCAGATTGTCGGGAAAATGGTGGCGGGCTTCATTGGCAAATACCCCGCCGGTCAGCAGAAGGATAATAAAAATTATGACCAATGGAGGGCGAAGGGACATGATCAGTCTCCAAATCTAATTTGTTTCGAGGATGCTTGACCGTTCGTTATATCACATTTTCGATTCTTGGCGTTAAGAACCAGAGAGATCGACATGTTGAAATGGAAACTCTGTTTTGTGGGTTGTGGGCAGTTTGACTACGACCTGATTTTCATTAAAAGACCTTAACATGCCGTAAGCAGTCGCGTAATTGATTTTCTGCTGGCTGCCAGGTCCTTTTCGGTAATTGTGAGACACCGATCCAGATCTCTTCTTTCGGCCCCGCTGCCAGCAATCGGTCTTCCAGGACAGCCACTTGCCGGCCGGCAATATCTGAGAATAAAAAGTCGTCAAACCTCCCTGGGGTGGGGGATCATTTGCAAGCTCAAGTTAAATAACAACATAGTGTTAGCGGGGGGCTGTGCGGGGGAGTTGTGAGTTAATTTACTCAGGCTTACAGGGGTATTAAAACCCGGAGGGGAAGTTTCCTTCATGTCTCCTGTCCAAAAATGCTATCCGTCCTCGTTTTCACCAAGCGCCCTTACCGGCAAAACTCCTGGAGTAAAACTTTCGAACTTTATGTAAATACGTGTTGCACGATAAACTTACCTGGTTTATCCTGCAATAGTAGTTTACATGGGAGTTGATATGAAACTGGAACACCAAATCCTAAAGTACCTAGAAGAAATTCTGGGGAAAACCCCGGAACTGGTTCCGCTAGCGCGGGAACGAGTCCGGGGGTTGCCATACTTTCTGGTAAATTCCTACCAGTTTTTTGATTGCACATTATTTGGTTGTCGATTGGTGCTGGTCCAACCAAAAAATAGAAAGGCCGATGCAACACCTGCAGAATATGCTCAGCAAGTGGTTCGATTGCAGGATCATTTCAAGGTGCCTGTGGCTTTGCTGCTTTCTCGTGTGGAAGCCTATCAACGGAACCGTCTAGTACAGATGGGGGTTCCATTCATTGTTCCCAACCGTCAGCTCTTTCTTCCACAATTGATGATCGACTTGCAAGAGCACTTTCCACGTGCTGCTTTCCGACAGGCAAAACAACTATCAACTCCCGCCCAGTTGGTATTCCTGTATCATTTGTTGGCAGAAAATGTTGGAGAGTTTTCGTTGCGAGAGCTTGCCCACCGCACTGGATATTCCGCGACAACTCTCACTAAGGTACAGGAGGAGTTGGAATCTTTCGGGCTCTGTGAAATAAGACGTGTAGGACGCAGCAAATTTTTACACTTTAAATTGAGCGGCAAGAAGCTATGGAAGGCCGCACTGCCGATCCTACGTTCTCCGGTTCGTAGGATAGAACCGGTGCGAGATATTGCTCCCAGACTATTGGTAATGAAAGCAGGCTTGTCGGCATTGGCCGAAAAAACTCACATCAATTCGGATCAAGTTCCAACCTATGCCATTAAAGAGAGTACGTTTAAGAAATCATTAATGAATGGTGAGGTGGTGGTGGCGCAAGACAGGGATGAGGCTACTGCAATAGTGGAACTGTGGGCATATGATCCGAAATTTGTGAGTAATCAAAACATTGATGTGCTCTCTCTGTTTCTAAGCCTGAAAGATGACCCAGATGAACGGGTCCAAGGTGAACTGAAAAAACTGTTGGAGGACCAGTCGTGGTAGTGGGGATGGATCGCTTTAAAGATCACTTCAAGGGTTATGAAAAGTTTTTTGTAGTAATTGGTGGAGCAGCTTGTGTTGAATGGTTTACTCATGAGCGACTATCGTTTCGTGCAACTAAAGATGTTGATATGGTCTTGCTTCTTGAAGCGTCCCATACTCAATTTGTTGCACGTTTTTGGGAGTTCATAAAAGCAGGGAAATATTCAAGTCAGCAATATTCAACGGGTGAAAAAGCCTATTATCGGTTCATGGGCCCGCAAGAAGATGGTTTTCCCGTAATGCTGGAGCTGTTTTCGAGGGTACCTTTAGATCTGATTCTTGGTAAGGATCAGCAGATCGTTCCAATTCCTGCTGATGAGGAAGTTTCCAGTCTTTCGGCTATCCTCCTGGATGAGGCCTACTATCAGTTGGTCGCGAAGCGGCGGGATGTTGTGAGAGGTTTGTCAGTGGTTCAGCCTGATGTGCTGATCCTACTTAAAGCCAAGGCCTGGCTGGACCTTTCTGGGCGTAAGAATCAGGGGGAGAGTGTTGATAGTACTGATATCAAAAAACATCGTAATGATGTGTTTCGCTTGGCCCATATTCTTCCTGTGGGAGAATCTATTTCTATTCCTGGTTCGGTTTGGGATGATCTGCACCGCTTCTTGGAAGCATTCCCTGAAAGTTCAGGGGCTTGGCAGGCAATAATTGCTTCTGTTAGTCAGACCATCAATCAACCGATAGGTGCTTCAGGGTTGCTGGATCTACTTCACGAGTATTTTCGTAAGGAATAATTTTCAGGGACCATCCTGTTCATTGGTTCGGGTTTTTATTGTTAAGCTGTTTTAGAGGAAGCCCTCATCCCTCCCTGGGGTGGGTGATTATTTGTAAGCGCAACCAATTTAACAATATAGCGTTAGCGGGGGGCTGTGCGGGGGTGCTGTGAGTTAATTTACCCGGGCTTACAGGGGTATTAAAACCCGGCGGGCAGGCTACATCCCCCAAAGGCCCTTGGGTGTTATCGCAATGCAAAACTAACAAATTTACTGAATTTATCCTAATTGATGATAAAAGCGATATACAATCACATTGATTTGTTGTATATCTTTTTTATCGTAGGAGGCGATAAAAACATTAAAAATGGAAATGTGGAAGTTATGAACGACTTAAACAACCCTTACAACCCGGGAGCTGGTGCACCACCACCCGAACTTGCTGGTCGTGATCAGGTGCTTAACGAGATCAAACTCGCCATTCAGCGTGCCCATATCGGAAAACCACCCCGCAACTACATGCTCCTGGGGCTTCGGGGGGTTGGCAAGACCGTTCTCTTGCAACGTATCCTGGGAGACGTTTCTTCCGAAAATACAGTTCAGGATCTTGAAGCTTGCCCTGACCGATCTTTACCAGAGCAGATTACCCCGATCCTATACCGCATTCTCATCGATCTTGATCGCAAAAAACGGGTTGGTCACGGTGTGAAGCGAGCACTCGGCTTGTTGCATGAATTTGCAGCCGCGTTTGAAGTACACGTTGGTGAGTTCACCATTGGAACCAGCGGACCAAAGGCCAGCGGAGATCTGGCCATGGATCTCACTGATCTGATGGTCGCCGTCGGTGAAGCAGCACAGCAACGAGGGGTTGCCGTTGTCCTGGCTATCGATGAAGTTCAGTATCTGTCTAAAACGGACCTTGCTGCTCTTATCACCGCCCTGCATCGAATTTCACATCGTCAACTCCCGCTGATCTTCCTTGGTGCAGGTTTACCCATGCTCGCGAAGTTGGCAGGAGAAGCCCGGTCCTACGCGGAACGATTATTTGCCTACCCTAAAATCGGGCGTCTAGATGAAATTTCTGCTCGCCAAGCCCTTGAGGTCCCAGCCAGAACGGAGGGCGCAGAGTTCACTGACAATGCCATGGCCGAAATACTGAAAGTGACAGAATGTTACCCATTCTTTTTGCAGGTGTGGGGAGATTTTGTCTGGAGAATTGCCGAATCATCTCCATTCCTCATTGAGGACGTTGAAAAAGCATCAATTTCAGCCATTGAACATTTGGACAGCGGCTTCTTTCGCGTAAGATATGACCGACTGACGGATACACAACAACATTATGTTCAATCTATGGCGAATCGGGGACCACAACCTGTGAAATCAGCTGAAGTTGCCGCGAGTCTGGGAATCCCGCCATCGAAGGCCGCACCGATTCGTGCTCAGATTGTTAAAAAGGGAATGATCTACAGTCCGAGACGTGGAGAGGTTGCATTTACAGTTCCCAAGTTCGATGAATTCATTTTGCGCATTATGTGATGCTGTTCTGAATTAGGCCCTCATCCCTCCCTGGGGTGGGTGAGTTTTTGTAAGCTTAAGCAAAATAACAACATAGTGTTAGCGGGGGCTGTGCGGGGGAGTTGTGAGTTAATTTACACGGGCTTACAGGGGTATTAAAACCCGGCGGGAAGGCTATATCTTGATATTTCTTGGCCTGAATCCTGCGTCTGTATCCTTTGAGCATGATTTTTTCTTTATTCGGTCATCTTCTCCTGACAAGTTTCCGAATAATTGTAAACTCACGGATTTCGCCATGCCCTAACC
>JAOZJV010000261.1 GCA_029935695.1 Candidatus Krumholzibacteriia bacterium
CGAGGGCTCAGGTCGCGGAAAAAATCGAGACCGATTTCACCGATGGCGACCACTTTGGGGTTTTTGGCCATGGTTCGCAGCTTGTCCAGAAGAGCGGGGGCCTCGGCCGTGGGCTCACCCTGGGCATCGGCCAGCAGAGCCGCGTCGTGGGGGTGAACACCCACGGTGGCCAGGATGTCGTCGTGAGTTTCAGCCAGGGCGATGCTCTCGGCGCTACTCTCGAGATCGTACCCCACGTTAAGGAATTTGGTGATGCCGGCTTCGCGGGCGCGGGTCAGGACTTCATCCTGTTGGCCCTGAAATTCGTGGCGGTTCAGGTGGACGTGGCTGTCGATCATAAATTAATTCCTCGTATGACCTACCGACACTGTTCCTGCCCTGCAAGTCGTTTCTGCTGGTTTTCATGAAATCCAAGCTACAAGAGCTTCTACCTGAATCGTACCATCAACTTCCGCTCAGTACGAATCTATATTGGGAGCTGCCTGGGGTCACTATCAGGGATCCTTGGCCAGCAAATATCGCTTTTGGGGATCATAGGTACTCTTTCCAACAGCAACAATCCGTCCAATCTTGACCAGGTCACTTACAGAAGCTCCTCCCTGGTCTTCATGTTGAGTGAGGCAAGCAAAAATCTTTGAATCAACAGGAGTATCGATAACCACATCCTGTCGCAAAAGCGAGAACGTTACACGGAAGTGATAACCCAACTCTTCGAACTCAGGATCTGAAAAACCACCTTGCTGGCAACTTTCCTGCATGCGTTGAAAACCGCTGCCCCATTGTTCGATCAGGTTCAACTCCTTAAAAACCCTTCCAATGACCCGGTTTCGTAGTTTTGACAAACCAGACTGCAAATCCTCAATTGTCAGACCACCAGTTAGCATCCTCCCGCACCGCCTCCATGGGCATGTTCCAAGTATCTTTTCGGCGAAGGTCACCAAATTCTGCTGATTGCATTGCGTATTTTTTGACGAACTCAAAAACCTTTTCCAGTGCCAGTGGAAGGTGATCACTTACATCCAGTTGATCCAAAATTGCCGCTTTGTTTGTGCCCCGGAACCGGCCACACTGAATCCAGGCATCTGGAAAATATCGTTCACGGTCTGATCCAAAGAGGAGTACCCCACCCACTGTTGGCACCAACCGTCCTTGATGGTGTGTGAGGAGTCTAAGTGTTTCCGCCTTACTATCATTCCATTTCTTTATTTCTGGAAACAACCCGGACACTACCCGGACGTCCAGGTTGTCCGGGTTGATGTCCGGCATGGGTTCCTCATCGTAGCAGAGGTTTTGGGCAGAGCGCCGCATCTCGGCTTGCAATAATTCATCAGCCCGTCGATTTGTTGAGCCCAGCCGTACTTGTACACCCTTCAGGTGGTTCAATGGAATCAGCAATAAGATTGCATAACCTTTCTTCCTGGTCCAAAGGGTTTTGAACGCCTAGAACGGCTCTGGTGCTGTCTTCGATGCCTATCAGAATGATGCCACCAGCGGTATTGGCAAAGGCTGTAACGGTTTTTAAGATGTTCTTTACTGAAGACAAGTCCTGCTTGAATTCCAGAGTTTTACCCTCATGTTGAGTAAGCAGGGCTTCAATCTTCATGCAGTGGCCTCCTTAGGGACAGTCTTTAAGACCTTCATTCCCTGTACGATTTCATCATTAAGATAAGTATCCCGCATGGAGCAACCCACCCAAAACATCAAAAACAGCACCCCCCGGGGGGATCCGAAATTGATGTTTTAAACACTCCCTATACTCTGCAACAGAAATTGTTACCAGCCGGAATTCCTGAAGAATCCCTATCATCCACCCCGCTTCTTATCACAACGCCCTTTGGAACATCCAGACTCTGCCGGCCTGGGTTCAGGCAAATCCTGCTGACCATCCCACTTCAACTCTTCGGCTGAATAATCCCTCATGCTGTCCATGCCCACCACCGTGACGGAGACCTGGTTTCTGACCAGATCCAGTTTGCGCGCGGTGCCCTGGCCATCGGGTGTGGAAACCCGGGTGCCGACCCGGGGCAGGCGGCGGCGGTTTTCCTGATAGATTTCATTCTCATAAGTCAGGCAACAGCGCAACCGGCCACAGGGCCCGCTCAACTTGCCGGGATTCAGAGGCAGCTGCTGCACCTTGGCCATTTTCAGTGTGACGGGCACAAACTCATGCAGAAAGCTGGAGCAGCAGAACTCACGGCCGCAAATGCCCAGACCGCCTTTGAGGCGAGCCTCGTCGCGCACACCAATTTGACGCAGCTCAATGCGGGTGCGGAAAATACCGGCCAGGTCGCGAACCAATTCCCGAAAGTCCACCCGTTTTTCAGCGGTGAAGAAAAACGTGATCTTTTTGTGGTCAAATTGCCGCTCTACCGAAACCAGGCTCATGCGCAACCGGCGCATGGTGATTTTTTCGTGGCAAATATCCCAGAATTCCCACTCGTCGCCACGGTTGTTGTGCAGACGGGCCAGATCAGCTTCGGTGGCCACAGCCAGAACACCCTGGCTTCGAGCGGCCGCCCACCACTCACTGCTGCCGGGACCGATGTAGGTGATGCGCCCCATGTCCCGTCCGCGGTCGGCTTCCACCAGACAGTATTGTCCGACTTTCAATTCCACCTGGTTGTGGTTGTTGTAATAGCCTTTGCGGTGGCCCTTGAACTGGACCAGGACCATGTTTTTACCTTCAGCCTGCTGGTCTTTGGCCGGCCGATTGGAACCGGAAGGCCAGCCACCATCGGTTCTGTCCCGGCCTCGGCTGCGGGGACCGGCTTTGCCCTGGCCCCTGCCATCAGTTGGATTGGTCTCGTTCTGCATGATCTATCAATCCTTCAAACAACACCGCCATGGACAGGCCGATGTTGATGTTGCGGTCTATTTCCCGTCGTGTGTTTTCGATGCGGGCCATGTCTTCAAGCAAGGTGTCGGTGTTGCGATGGGCTGCGGCCCGGGCCACCACATCCTGGCTGATGGGCAGACGGGGTTTCCAGCTCTCGCCCATCTCCCTGCAAGCCACCGCGTCACTGTAATGCAGAACCAGCAGCTCGCACAACCGGATAGCTCGTCCGCGGCTGTCGGCCAGGGATCCTTTTTCCTTGTCGCCCTTTGTTTTCCTGGGCGGCGATATGTCCAGGGTGTGACTGTACACCCCTCGGTGAATTTCGTCAGCACTGATGGCAGTCATTCCACGATTAAAGACATTGATCCAGTTAAAAATAGAGCCGGCCCACATGACCAGCCCCTGCACGGCCGGATCAAGCATGGCCAAAGCCTGCCGGGCGTTGCCTTCAGCCATACGCCCCACCTGAGCCGCCCGTTTGGCATCGGTGCCCCCTTCTTCCATGAGGATTTTGGTCAATTCCTCATCGCTCCAGGGTTTGAAACCAATTTTCTGGCAGCGGGACAAGATGGTCGGCAGCATGCCATCGGTGCTGGTGGTCAGCAAAAAGATAACGGTGTTCTCGGAAGGCTCCTCAAGGGTTTTGAGGAAGGCGTTGGCCGCCTGGGGATTGAAGCGATGGCTGTCGGCCACGATGGCCACTTTGTAATTACCCTGGAAAGCCCGACGGCGAAGAAAGTGAATCAGCGAGCGGATGGTCATCTCGCCCGGTTTTTCAGGATCGCCGATGCGCACAAAACTGGTGGTGGCATACCCGGGCATGAAAAAAGGATTTTCACGTTTGTTCTCGTAAAGACGGCGAATCTGGGCCTCGTCCACCGAAGCGGGTGTCGGGCATATCCACCGGACATCGGGATGCTGGAAGCTGAGGGTTTTGACGCAGCTCTCGCACAGGCGGGCGGGGCTGCAGGTCTCGGGTCCGGCGCAGTTCAGCAGGCGGGAAAACTCAAGAGCGGTGTTTTCTTTGCCGCTGCCCTGGGGGCCAACCAGCAGAAAGGGTTGTCCCAGTTTGTCAGCTGCGGCCACAGCCTGCAGCTTTTCCAACACATCGTGCCGGCCCAAAAACGAGCTTCTGCCCAAAACCCAACTCCATTTGTTACGGTGAGCCGGGCCCTTGGGCCAACGGCAAAAATCAACGGGACCGTAACCAATCCATGGGGTCAAGGGGTGTTTTGCCGTGGCGGATCTCAAAATAAAGTTGAGACGATTCTCCCGGCTCGGGACGACCAACCTCGGCAATGACCTGGCCGCGGGCTGTTTCGCCGCCTGCGGTCACGAATACACGGTCCAGATGCGCGTACAGAGTATAATACCCAGCGCCATGGTCAAGGATAACGCATTGGCCGAAACCGGGCAAATGATCGGAATATTCTACTTTCCCGGAGGCTACGGCAGCCACAGGTGAACCCAGACGGGCAGCAATGTTCACCCCGTTGTTCAAGGTCACGGTTTGGAAGCGCGGATGCACCGACCGGCCAAATCCCCGCACCAATTCGCCCCGCACCGGCCATTCCAATTGGCCAGCCAGCTGCGTCAACTGGTTTTCTGCTGGTTTTTCTTCAGCTTTCTGCCGTTTCCGAAGCTCCTCCAAATCACTCAAAACATAGGTCAGACGCTGCTCGTTCATGCTCAATTCAAGCAAGCGATCCTTGATATCCCGGCGCTCGTGGTGCAGCTCCCGCAGGGCAGCCATTTGCTCTGCCACCAGGCCTTCCATGTGACCACTCTGCTCGCCGGCCTCTTCCCTGGTGCGCCAGATTTCCGCCAGGGATACTTCCAGCTGTTTCTGACGACTGGACAGACGGTCTCCTTCATCGCGGGTATCATCCACCAATCCCGCACCCAGTCTCACCATCAGGCTTTCCCATTTCATGCGCGTGACAATGTGCGAAAAGCTGCCACTGGTCAGCACCTTTTCCAGTTTGCCTTGCCGGCCCCGGATGTACATGGAACGCAGGTGCTTAGCCAGTGCTTTTTGGGAAGCATCGAAATTGCGGCGACCTGTGACCAGATCCTGGCTCAGAGCATCGCTCTGCTTTTTCAGCAAACGCTCACGCTGTTCCATCTCCACCAGCAGCTGGCTCGTCAGTTCAATCTCCCGGGTCACCTCGGCGTGGGTGCGCCGGATTTCTTTCTCCCGGTTGTCGATATCATTTTCCTGTTGATGGAAAGCGGCAATCTCCTGCTGGATGGACGCCAGGTCGGATGTGTTTTCATCAATTTTCAACTGCAGCACATCAGGGGTGGCCTCTTTGACCTGGACGGTGTTGTCCAGGCCGGCAAAAGCGGCGGCAGAAATGAGAACAAGCCCCAAGCACAGATAAACTAGGCGGCGCATCAGAATTCACTCCCCAGCATGAGGTATTTGCGGATGGCAGCCCAACTGCCGATCAAACCCAGCACGGCGCAAAAGAGAATGAATCCCCCCATCTGCAAGGGGTTGAAAAAGACAACACCACTGAGATGATTCGAAAGCAACACTTTGATGACGGCCACGAGTCCCATGGCCAACGCTCCGGCCAGCAAACCCTGAAACATTCCTTCAAAAAGAAATGGGGTGCGGATGAAAGCGTTGGTTGCCCCCACCAGTTTTTGAACCTGGATGATGCGCTCACTGGCTGCCATGGTCAGCTTCACTGTGTTGCTGATGACAAAAACAGCAGCCAGGAAAACCAGCAAGCCCACGATCAAACTGGCCATCTGGAAACGGAAGGCCCAGCTCTCCAAACTGTCGATCCACTCCTGGTTGAAAACAATCTCTCCCACCTGGGGCCAGGCAGCAATTTCGTCCCGGATGCCGCGCACGGCCTCCAGATTCCGGGCTTCATTTTTCAAAATCACGTGATAGGACGCTGGCAGTGGATTTTCAGGCAGAAA
>JAOZJV010000817.1 GCA_029935695.1 Candidatus Krumholzibacteriia bacterium
CATCAACCCAGCTGGCGCGGACCATTTCTCTGGATGTGAAATACAACCAGAAATTATCCGACCGGGTGCAGGCCGGTTCTTCAAGCCGGGGTTACCAGCAGGACTGGCCCGACGCCAGCCTGGCCCTCAGTGGCCTTGAAAAATGGCGAATTTTTGGTGGTGGCGGCAAGGAAGTGGATTCCGGCTGGTTCAGATCTTCCAACATCAACGTCAGTTACAAACACAGTAAAACGGTTAACAACATTACGGCCATCAGCTACAATCCCAGCACCAGCACCACCTTCAGTCCGCGTTGGTCTTTCACTTTCCACAGTGGATTGAATGCCACTTTGACCACAACTATTGGCAGTGATGAGGCTCAAAATAATGGTGTGCTTACCAAAAACTCCAAAATGCGCATTGGGCTGCAGGTTCGTCATCAATTCAAGGCTCAGGCGTTCCTGGCGCGGATGGGGTTGTACCGGCCCGGCAGCAATCCCTCCATCACCATGGATGTGGACATCAGTTATTCGAACGACAAGTCGGAAAGAATTAATCCCGGCAGTCTGGCATCAACACCCACCGGGCAGAACCGCTTGGGTGTCAACCCTCGTTTCAGCTATCAGGTAACACGGAACCTCAGTGGTGCTCTGACGTTTACTTTCGGCCGAAGCAAAGATCTGGCGACCAACCTGACTTCAACCTCATTGGGACTTGGCGTGGAGGCGACTTTTGTTTTCTAAAAATGGATCCAGCACTTTTTGGGGCCACCGGATTTATGGGGCCGTTGCACTGCTGATCACCTTGAGTGTGGCCCTTGCATCAGGTCCTTCTTTCGCAGCGGATGCTCCTGAGTTTTCCGGTGAACGGGCCATGGAAATGCTGGTTGAGCAAACTGCCATGGGGCCACGAACTCCCGGTTCCCCAGGGAATCTGATGTTGCGTGAATTCATCATCAGGAAAGCCCGGCAGGGGAATTTGAAAGTCAATACCCATGTCTTCAAATCAGAAATGCCCATGGGGCTTTCACCCGTTGAGCTGTGCAATGTTATTGTTTCGGCGGGACCTTCCGGTTCAGAAGCCGGGCCTCGGCTTTGGCTGGGTGCTCATTTTGACACCCGACCGATCTGTGACATGGATCCTGATGCGAGTTTGCGTGATCAACCTCTTGTGGGGGCCAACGATGGGGCCAGCGGCGTGGCCGTACTGTTGCATCTGATGGAATTGCTGGCCGCCACTGCTCCTGACGTGGGAGTGGATTTGATCTTTTTTGACGGGGAAGACTCGGGCATCAGCGGTGACCCGGGAACCTATTGCATTGGCAGCCAGCGGCTGGCCAGCACTTTGGGAGATTTCAGCAATCCTCTCAGCGGTGTTCACACCGAAGGGCTGATCCTGCTGGACATGATTGGGGACCGTGATCTTTTCATCCCCATGGAGGGTTATTCATCCCGTTACGCTCCCGAGTTCACCCGGAAGGTTTTCCATAGGGCTTTGGATTTGGGGCTGCCGGCGTTTTCCATGACTCCCGGACCGACAGTTTTTGATGACCATGTTCCTTTTCTGCAGCGAGGAATTCCTGCGGTTGATCTTATTGATTTTAATTTTCCGCATTGGCACACTGCATCCGATACACCGGAAACTTGCAGTCCCGGCAGTTTGCAGCAGGTTGGGCTCCTGGTGACA
>JAOZJV010000262.1 GCA_029935695.1 Candidatus Krumholzibacteriia bacterium
ACCTCAGTTTCTCGGGCTAGGAGGGCGCTGGTTTGTCGCTCATTACTGATCACATTCTGTCCTGGGTCACCTTTGCGCCTTTGATTGGCGCTGTGGCCCTTTGGACCGTGGTGCGCAAGGACAGCTATGCTCGCATTTTTGCGCTGGCTGTGGCCTTGATTGATTTTGTCCTCGCGCTGCATTTGTGGGTTCACTACGACGACGTGTCGGGATCCGACATGTTCGTGGAAAAAGTGGCCTGGCTGTGGAACGGGCAGGTGAGCTACCACATGGGTATGGATGGCATCAGTCTGGTGCTGGTCATGCTGACGGTCTTCCTGGGGCCCATCGTGATTCTTTCCACCTGGAAAGCCATCACCGACCGGGTGAGCATGTTCCTGGGGTTTGTCCTGTTTCTGCAGGCGGCCATGCTGGGCACATTCTTCGCCCGTGACATGCTGCTGTTCTATGTCTTCTGGGAAGCCATGCTCATTCCCATGTACTTCCTTATTGGGATCTGGGGTGGCAAACGCCGCATCTACGCCGCGCTGAAGTTCTTTATCTTCACCATGGTCGGTTCGGTGTTCATGCTGGTGGGTATTCTCTATCTGTACTTCCAGGCCGGCAGCATGGGCCTGACCGAGTTCATGAATGTTCATCTGGATGTCAACACCCAACGCTGGCTCTTTGCGGCCTTCTTCCTGGCTTTTGCCATCAAGGTGCCTCTTTTTCCCCTGCACACCTGGCTTCCCGATGCACATGTGGAAGCGCCAACAGCCGGTTCTGTGATTCTGGCTGGTGTGCTGCTGAAAATGGGAACCTATGGCATGCTGCGTTTCGCCATGCCGCTGTTTCCTGAAGGGGTGGCCTTCTTTGCCCCGGCAATCAGCATTCTGGCTGTCATCGGTATCATTTACGGTGCGTTGGTGGCTATGGTCCAACCGGATGTGAAAAAGCTGGTGGCCTACAGTTCCGTCAGTCACCTGGGTTTTGTGGTGCTGGGATTATTCAGCCTCACGCCCCTGGGAATTGCCGGTGGTATTTTCACTATGCTGGCTCACGGTCTCAGCACCGGCGCACTTTTCCTCCTGGTGGGGATCATTTACGAGCGGCGCCACACCCGGGAAATCACCGACTTCGGCGGTTTGGCCCACCAGATGCCTGTGTACGCCACATTCTTCATGATCGCCACTTTGGCCAGTATCGGTTTGCCGGGCATGGCCGGGTTTATTGGTGAATTCATGATTCTGTTCGGTACTTTCGGCAGCACAACCCTGGCCCACGCCAAGTTGATGACCATTCTGGCGGCCACCGGTGTGGTTCTTGGTGCCATTTACATGCTGTGGATGTACCAACGCGTCTTCTTCGGCAAATTAAGCAACGAAAAGAACAAGGGCCTGCCCGACATGAGCATCCGCGAAGTGGTGGTGATGGCTCCCATCGTGGTGTTCATTTTCTGGCTTGGAGTGCAGCCCAGTCTGATCCTCGATCGCATTGAAGCCAGCATTGAAAAAGTGATGGCTCCCCTTGCCGCCGAGGTTCACCATCCCCAGGATAACAATCCTCACCATGCCCGCCTTGAAGGCAGTGCATCGAGCCCGGTCCTCGTGATCCGTGATACGGAGAATAAGTGATGAACGAAATTCTCATTCCCAACTTCGGTGCCCAGGTTTCTTCGCTGCTGCCTTATCTGATGGTGGCTGGGGGTGCCCTGCTGGTCATGCTGGTGGACTCTTTTGTGCGCACCATGAAGAAGGATCACCTGTCTTACCTGACCCTCTTCATCCTCATTGGTACGGTGGTTGTGCAGATTATTGGCGACCAGGGGGAAAAAGTTCTCCTGAATGGGATGATGGTCACCAACAATTTCACCTTCTTCTTCAATTACCTGTTCTGTGGCATTGCCGTCATGACGACGATTTTTGCCACCGGGCTTTTCGACCGGGAGGGACGCTACCGTCCCGAATTCTATCCGCTGATCCTGCTGTCCACTCTGGGCATGATGGTTCTGGTGGCTTCCAACGACCTGATCACTCTTTTCCTGGGACTGGAAACCATGAGTCTGGCCACCTATGTGCTGGCCGGCGGGGTGCGGGGCAACATTCGCAGCAGTGAAGCCGGGTTCAAATACCTCATTCTGGGTGGTTTTTCATCGGCCTTCCTGCTGATGGGCATGGCTCTGGTTTATGGATTTGCCGGCGGAACCGGGTTTGCTGATATCAGCGCGGCTCTGAAGTCATCTCATCCTGATATGGTGTTGATCTCCATTGGTTCGGGCATGATGCTCATGGGCTTTGGTTTCAAGGTGGCTCTGGTGCCGTTTCACATGTGGACTCCGGATGTTTACGAGGGCGCTCCTTCGTACATCACCGGTTTCATGTCCACCGCCATCAAAGCGGCCGGTTTTGGGATTCTTCTGCGATTTGCCATTCTCATGCAACCCCAGTTGGGTTTTGTGTGGTTCCCGGTTCTTTCTGTGCTGACGGTGATGACCATGAGCATCGGCAACCTGGTGGCCCTGGTGCAGAGCAACATGAAACGCATGCTGGCCTGGTCTGCCATCGCCCATGCCGGTTATCTGATGCTGGGTATTCTGACATTCATCAGTCCTTCGGCCGGTGGATCAGACATGATGATGCGCACCCGTGAACTGGGTGGTGCAGCCGGCGCGTCCATCCTCTTTTACCTGATCGGTTACGCCCTGATGAATCTGGCTGCCTTTGGCGTCATTAACGTATTGGGCAACAAGAATGGTGAGGATGGCGATCAGATCAGTCGTTACGCCGGTTTGGGCCGCACCAGGCCCCTGGCTGCGGTGACCATGCTGGTGGCTCTGCTGTCCCTGGCAGGGATTCCGCCCATGGTTGGCTTCATGGCCAAGTTCTATCTGCTGCAGGCTGTTGTTCAGGCCGGCATGGTGCCTCTGGCCATCATCGCGGTGATCAACTCGCTGATTTCGGTTTATTACTATCTGCGGGTCGTCGTCATGATGTACTTCCACGAACCCGAAGAAAGCAGTTACCAGGGGACCGAATGGGTATCTGTGGTGACTTCGTCTGTTCTGGCTTTGCTGATTATCTATCTGGGTGTGATGCCGGGGGCTTTCCATCGGGCCGCTGAAGTGATCTTCAGGAATCTGGTATTTTGATAGACTGACAAATATCTGTTACGGATAAAAACACGCCCTGGAGTAAAACCACTCCAGGGCGTGTTTTGTGATGATAACTCATAAAGATTCACGGAAATAAATAATTTCCCATGGTGGTCATGTGATATCATGAAGGGTAGGCTTTAAACGAAAGTCGGGGACTCTTTCTCTCAATCGCCAGGAGCACATCATGAAGTTTGGTCTGAAGTATTGGCGCCCAATTCTTATATCCACCTTGATCCTGCTGACAGCCGTGCCGGCCCTTGCCCAGGTTCCCCGTGCGGTCATCGCTGAAATGGGTTCGGCCACCTGGTGAGGCTATTGCCCGCGCGCACGCGCAGGTCTGGCGGTCATGCTGGACTCTTATGACTCTATCGAATTCGACACCATTGAATACCTTGCCTCTTCCGGTGGCCTGAGCAGCCCGGACAGTGACGCCCGCATCACTTACTACGGCAACAACGGCCTGCCGCATACGGTGTTCAACGGGGGACACATGCTCGTCGGGGGCAGCACCGACATGATCGACGGCAGTGTGTTCCATCCCATCGTGCAAAGCATGCTGGATGATGCGACACCCCTGAAAATGACAATCAGCAGCTTCAGTTTCGATGCCATGGGTGGTCACATCACTGTGGACCTGGAACTGGAAGGCGATCTGCCCAACTACAGCACATCCAAGCTGAGGGTGGCCATCCTGGAGGATGATCTCCTCTACAGCAGCACCTATTACCACAACGTTCTGCGGGATATGTTGCACGATCAGGACCTGACCATCAGTTCCACTGGCGAAACCCAGCAAATCACCATCGAGTTTGCTCCCGATGGCGGCTGGGTTGTGGAAAATTTGCGCATGCTGGCTTTTGTGCAGGATGACAGCAACAAAGAGGTCATTCAAAGCTGCAACACCCGGCCCACCCCGGATTATTCCAGCCGTTATTATGTGCTTGGCGACCGGACCCAGATTCAAAATGGACCGGTGGAGTTTGGTGAGAGCGCCTTGTTCAATACAGGTGCACTGACCGATACTTACGACATCAGTTTGGACACCAGCGCCCTGCCCGCAGGTTGGAGTGCTTCTTTTTCCTATGATGGATCCGATATCACCGACCTGACGTTGCCCCTGGATCCAGGCGAGCGGGCTTTGTTCAATGTCACCATTGATGCAGCCACGGCTGCTGAAGGTGAAGTGGTGCTGCTTTTCCACTCCCAAAGTGGTCAGGCCACCGACCGCCGGATCGTTTACAAAGTCATTTCACCGGATGTGAAAATTCTTCTGGTGGATGATGATGGTGGTCAAGATTACGAGTCACTGTATTTCAAACCCGCTCTGGAATCAGTGGGGCAGTCCTATGCCACCTGGGATCGGGCGTCCACGAGCCTCAGCAGCGCGGTGTTGGATAACTTTGAGGCTGTCGTCTGGCAATGCGGATGGGCATTCCCCACTGTTGATGCCGATGACCAGGCAGCTCTGGCGGCTTATCTCGATGGCGGCGGGAACCTCTTCATCACCGGACAGGATATCGGCTGGGAGATGTACGATGATGGTGGAGCATCCCGCACCTGGTATAACAACTATCTGCACGCCAACTATATCAGTGATGATACGAACATGCTTTCGCTGCAGGGCGTGGCAGATGATCCCATCACCGATGGCCTGGGCTTCAACATCTCCGGTGGCGATGGAGCCAACAATCAGGAATACCCCAGTGATATCGATCCCCGTGATGCCAGCGCTTCGGTCATTCTGACCTACGACGCAACTCGCAACGGTGGTATCAAGGCTGACACTGGTGTCTACAAGGTGGTTTACCTGGCCTTTGGGTATGAAGCCATCAGCACTCCCGAGGACCGGGAGGCCCTCATGCAGGGCATCATCGACTGGTTGCTTCCGGGTGCTTCCCCGGTGGGCGATTCCATGCCAGCTGTCACCACCATGTATGGCAATGTGCCCAATCCTTTCAACCCCATGACGGAAATCAGTTTCAGTGTGGGTGCGGCATCCCATGTGAAGCTCGGTGTTTATGATGTGAAGGGACGACTGGTGCGCCAGCTGGACCAGGGCACCCTGGCCGCCGGCCAGCACAGCGCTTTCTGGAATGGTATGGACAATTCCGGCCGCGCCCTGCCATCAGGCACCTATTTCTGCCGTGTGGAGGGAGCCGTGCAGTCCGGATCCGTGAAGATGATGCTGGTCAGGTAACTGTTCCGGCTTTCAATAACAAAAAACCGGCAGTCTTCGGACTGCCGGTTTTTTGTTATTTGTCGTAGTCAAACTCAGCGGTACGCTGGCACTCCAGTGATCTCAGCCCCGACAATCAGGGTGTGAATATCATGGGTTCCTTCGTAGGTGATCACCGATTCAAGATTGGCCATATGGCGGCCGGGGGAGAACTCGTCGGTGATGCCGGCGGCGCCCAGAATATCCCGGGCAGTGCGGGCGCAGTCCAGGGCCATGGCCACGTTGTTGCGTTTGGAAAGGGAAACCAGGGGCACTTCGTTGATGCCCTCATCCTTGAGACGCCCCAGTTGCTGCACCAACGCCTGGGCTTTGGTGATTTCTGTCAACATGATGACCAATTTCTGCTGCACCAGTTGAAAACC
>JAOZJV010000818.1 GCA_029935695.1 Candidatus Krumholzibacteriia bacterium
AGGCAAGTTGCCCGATACGGTCAATGAGAAAATCCGGTTTGGCGGCCTTCACGGTGCCAGCCAACACCAGACCATAGGTACAACCCACCGAGATAGCGCCCAGAGCTTTTGCTGCGTTGATGTCGTTGGGGCTGTCACCGACCATGACCACTTCATCCACCGGAATATCCAATCCCTCGAGACAGACTTTTAGGTGACCCGGATCCGGCTTACGAGCAGGGATGGCATCGCCACCAATCACTTTTCGAAAAGCACCCGCGAGATGAACCCCTTCGATAATGGCGTCGGTGAAAGCCTGAGGTTTGTTGGTGGCCACGTGCATGGGGAAGCGGCGGTAGCGGCCCAGGATATCCAGCACCCCAGGATAGAGCCGGGTATTGTCCAGGAGGTGGCGGCTGTAATGATCTGCGAAGACACCCATGGCTTCGAGATGTTGTTCGTCGCTGACCGGAAGTCCTGCTGCACCGGTTTGGCCGGTGTGAATGTTGTGGCCCAGGGCTCGGCTCAGCAGCTTCGCCACACCGTCACCCACGTAACCCTGGATGGTGGGCACCGGCAATTCCGGGAGACTGAAATGCAACCGCGTGAAGTTGGCCGCCAAAGCAATATCGACACCTGAGTCTACCAGGGTACCATCGAGATCGAAGATGAAGGCGGAGGCTCGGCGGCCTTTGAATTTTCCTTTGCCCATGAAGAAATTTTCCATTCTGATGAAAGCTTATTGGCAGTCACTGTCTATGAAGGACGTTTGGGACTGGAATTGTCGGACATCTTGATACTTTTCGCAGCAGGGGCAAGGGGTGAATGATTGTTCCCCGTTGATCTTTCTCCCCAACTCTGTTTATCATAGCATGAACCCATGATTATGTTCAGTCACTTTTGAATTCTCTGTATTCCCCAAAAAGAAGGCAAACATGGCCAAGAAGCCCCCATCAGGTGAAGGATTGAGAAAAAACGGCACCAGCAAACGCAGCCGTTCCGGCGGTAGCGGCAAGGGCCGGGGCCAGGGAACTCCCCCCATCATGATTGCTGCATTGGTGGTGGCGGTCATCGGGGCTGCGTTGCTGTTCTGGCCCAAAGGCGGGCCCTCTCCCTCGGGCATTGGTGAACAACAATCCGTAGTCACCATCCCGGACAGCACTTCATCTGGCCAAAACATGGCTTCAAACGCGGCAACCCGGTCCGGTGACGTGGACATCAGCCAACAGGATCAAACGATGACTCCTGAAACACCCGAAGGTGAAACTGCTGGTGAGGCAAAAGAAACTGCTCCCCCACCCAAACCAAAACCCAAGCCCGCTGCCAAACAAAAATCCCAGAGCAAACCCGCCACACCGCCGGTTCAACCCCAGGCAGATGGCCGCTGGGCCGTGCAAACCGGGGGTTTCGGAGATGCAGCCAACGCAGACAAGGAAGCCGCCCGCTTGCAAACTACCGGTTGGAACGCTATGGTTCGCGCTGGCAGCAACAGCCAGGGAGCCATGGTCTACCGGGTTTGGATTGGGTATTTTGCCTCCCGGGATGAAGCTGGAGTTTTCATTCAGCAAAACCGCAGGAAACTTGCCGACGCCTTTGTCGTGCACAGATAGCAGCAGGAGAATCAATGCTTCGATCAGCCATTTTGGGCACAGGGTTTTATGTGCCGGATAATATTGTCACCA
>JAOZJV010000819.1 GCA_029935695.1 Candidatus Krumholzibacteriia bacterium
TCAGCTGAGTAGGTGCCCAAAAAGAGTGACCCGCTCAGCTGAGTGAGAGCCACGGCGGCCCCCTGGGCCGTCAGAGTCGGTGCATTGCCTGATCCACTTGCAACCCGCACAAACAACTGGAGTGAATATGGCCGGCCTGGATTTTTGAGGGCCGATATTTGCAGCACGGGCACGCCGGTGGGTGCCTCAACCGTGACCAGACCCGGATTGCCGGTGATTGCAAGATTCTCGGAATCGGGACCCGAAAGGACGATCTGAACCGGAGTAATATTTGACTGTTGGGAACCAGGGCCCTGCACGGAAAAAATGGCCTGGCCAATAACACCCGTCCCGGGCTGCAGCACTGTTACATCATCATAATACATGATGATGCGACCCCGTCCCGGGCTCATCAGGGCACCGTCGGCATTCAATCCCGTTCCACGCTCCACCGCCGTCACACCCACAAAAGTGGCGATGGCAGCGTCATACTGAACATCCAGCTGCAGCCCTTTCACAGCCTGATCATTGGTCAACTCGAATGGCACTGTCACCGTGCTGCCACTGGGGCCGGCGGCCTGGTTGAATGACAGAACATTGGTTTGGTTGACAATGCTGAAAGTATTGGGAGAGGCGGAGGATACCTGCACCTCACCATCGGAAACAATGACCCCAACCTTGGCCGTGGTCGTTTCAACATCAGGAACAGTCCATTGGTAAGATCCAGTGTTTGCCTGGTGTTCGGTGATTGGCTCCCAGGTGTCCCCGTTGTTGAGCGACAGCAGTATAGCGACTTCCAAATCGGAAGGTCCACTGTCCGGATCACTGGCATTGTAGGTGATGGTGGTGGTCTGACCGCTGGTGAAAGTTTCACCCCCGAGAGGGCTGGTGAGCGTCACGGTTGGCGGCACATTGGGAGTAATATTCTCGGCCACCACAGCAACATCATCAATTTGTGCACCGTTGGCTGTGGTGACCATTTCGTCGCTGTAAAAGTAAAATCCTATCCAGAGTTCCGGGGCTTCGAAAATATTTCCGTCCACACCCATTTCAGCTAAATTCAGGCTCATGAATTCTTCAATTGTTCCTGAAAAAAACTGCCCCATATAATTGTTGTTATCAGCGGACAATCCGACAAATATATAATCGTAGTCCGCCTCACTCACCAGATTCAGACTGAATTGGAGATTGGCATTGGAAAAACCCTGATCTGCCAAAGTGAAAGGGCCATGGATCATCCAGGTGGACATATCAAATGGAATTTGCTGGCCACAGCTTATGGCGTTAGCTCCACCTGCGGCGCAGCCAACACTGTGAGAAGCGGAATTTCCGGACCAACACGTCCAGTCATTCCAATACGTATCGGTTTCGATGCTGCTGTTGAAAACATCCCAAGCTGTTCCAGGGAACCCCGATTCAAAATCATCAGAAAAAACATTCTCCCAAATTTTGGATGGATCACCAGTGGGCAGGTGCTTGGAGTAGGCCTCTCCGTTACTGAGAGAAACAGACCCATCAGGCAAGATACTCATGGACGCCGGTCCCCATACGGGCCCGGTACCCCCACGGCTGGATTCCGCCACCACATCATCTGCTGCCAGCAGGAAGACAGCCAGGGCTATAAAGGCCAGGGCGGCCAGAAATATTCGGCCCCTGCCTTTTGTGGATTGCAGATTGGAT
>JAOZJV010000263.1:0-4596 GCA_029935695.1 Candidatus Krumholzibacteriia bacterium
GTGGATGGATCTCTGCATTTTCTCGAGGGTCAGCCCGGTTTACATCAGGTGCCGATCAACCAGTTTGCCGGTTCGGCCCTTGTGATTGATGCTTCTGCAAGCGCAGTCGATGCTTCCGCTCCCACCATAATGGAAGCGGACTTGCTGAAAGATCATGATCTTTCCAGGATTGATTTTGTGCTTTTCCACACGGGTTGGGATTGCCATTGGGGATCGGAAATTTATTACCGTCATTGGCCCTGGCTTTCAGCCGACCTGGCCAGACTGCTGGCTGCTTCGAATCTGAAAGGCGTTGGACTTGATACACCCAGTCTGGATCAGATGTCCGGATCTGTGGCCCATGATGTGTGCGCCGCCGCAGGCATGGTGAATCTCGAAAACCTTACGGGCCTGGGGCCTTTGACCGATACCATTGTTCAGTTCATGGCACTGCCGTTAAAATTGTACGAAACCGAGGCCTCTCCTGTGCGGGCAGTGGCTTGGTTGTCAGAATAAAGAGGGAAGGGATCACGCCGAATGCATGACCGGAGGATGGGCACCAACGAGGGCATATTGTGGACCACCAGCCGTCCCATGGGGTTGGGCCGTGCTTTGCAGAAGGCCGGGTATGGCACGCGAAAAGTGGCAGAGTCCATCGTTACATCAGGCAGGGTGCAGGTTGATGGTCGGTCTGAGACCGATCCCAAGGTGATGATTGGGCCGGACAGTACAATTCATTTGGACAACCAGCCTTTGCGTCAGGTGGTTCCGAGTTACATGGTGCTCAACAAATCGTTGAGAGTGGTTTGTGTTCCATCGGATGGCCCTGACTGCCAACTGGTTTCCGAGTTTATGCCAGGCAACATCCCGGGCTTGCGTCATGTGGGACGCATGGACCAACGCACCACTGGACTGTTGCTTATTTCCAATGACAATTCCTGGAACAGCTGTTTGTCCGAGTCGAGTCATCTGGAGCACGAATACCGGGTGCAGGTTGAAGGCACTTTGACCGAACTGGAAGTCCTGGTCATTGACGCTGGCGTGACCTTGCCCAAGATGGGAGTGTTCAAACCCGTGTCAGTCAGAATCGTCGAATTGATGAATGGCCGCACGGTTCTGAACATCATTCTGACCGATGGCAAAGTTCGGCAACTGCGCCGCATGTTCACCACTCTGCAGCACAAGATTATCTATTTGCGAAGGGTGCGCGTAGGGGATGTGCGTTTGGGGAATCTGGCTCCTGGCATGTGGCGCCAACTGACGTCACGGGAAGTCGAAGCCACCAGAAGATTGGCTGAAAGCAAGTTAAAATAACCAACCCCTCGAGGTTATGATTATGGGTCAAATTCTCTTCTTGTTCAGTCTGGTTCTGATCCTTGTCCTTTTCCTGCTTCAATCTGTTCGGGTGCGTGATCGTAATCAGCAAATCCGTGAGCTGACCGAAACCATGCAGGAGTTGGAAAAGCAGGCTGGGTTGGGTCGTCTGCTCACGGGGATTGCCCACGATCTCAGCACGCCATTGGGTGCCCTGGGTTGTGCCTGGCATACACGGCGGCAAGCTCTGGATAAACTTCACGAAATCCTCAATTCAGAAAATGATGGAGATCTCGATACGGCGGGTATCCAAAAGGTTCTTAAAGCTTTGGACAATACCCGCACGGTGGTGGATGAAAGCCTCGAGCGATCTCTTGATATGGTGCAACATCTGCGCAAAGCAGGTCGCGGCGAACCCGAAGCTCCGCAGGTGATTGCCATTGGTGAAGTGATGGATGGAGTGCTGCGTATTCTGGACTATCAGTTTAAATCCGGAATAACGGTGGTCAATGAATTGGACCCGGGGCTTCAGGTTCGGGTGCGGCCCGGAGGATTGGGTCGTGTCTTTGCCAATTTGCTGGTTAATTCCCTTCAGGCTATGGAAGACCAGGGGGAAATTCGTATCAGCAGCCTGGTTGAGCAGGGCAATGTTCATATCATAATCACCGACACGGGTCCTGGCTTGCCTGATGCTGGAGAAAGTTCCCTGTTTTGTTCAGGATGGACCACTAAAGGTTGTGATGAGGGATCGGGCCTGGGACTGTTCATTTCTCGTGAAATCATGAAAGGTTTTGAGGGTGATATTATTGCCGCCAACAGCCCCTCCGGCGGAGCTCAAATGACCGTCTGTTTGCCGGTGGCAGCCGGAGAAAATCAATGACCTGGCTGAAAGGGCCATTGGTGGATGTCAGACCTGGTGAATGGCGTTTGACCATTCTGATGGCGTCGTATTATTTCTCCCTGCTGGTTTTTTACTACCTGCTGAAGCCTGCCCGGGATTCTCTCTTCCTGGTGAATCTCGACCCCGGATATCTTCCTTTTGTCTACATCCTCACGGCCCTGGTGGCTGCCCCAGTGACGGCTGCTTACGCCCGCGCCGGACTGAAATACCGTCTGGACCGGCTCGTCACCGTCACCACGGCTATTTTGGCGGTGCAGCTGGTCATCATGTGGTGGTTGCTTTCTTTCTCCCAGGGCTGGGTGTTTTTTCTTTTCTACAGCTGGGTGGCAGTGGCTGCCGGTCTGACCACCAGTCAGTTCTGGTTGGTGGCCAACACTGTCTTTGACGCGATGGAAGCTAAACGGCTTTTTCCCATTCTGGCCCTGGGTGGCATTGCCGGAGCCTTCATTGGTGGTGAACTGACAAGTTGGCTGGTTGATGCCCTGCAATTGAACACCCGCAATCTGCTGTTGGTTGGGCTGCTGGTACTGCTGGTGGCGGGAGTCATCAGCCGCATCATTCGGGCGAACCAATTGTCATCTCTTGGGAGCACGACAAGGCGAGATGAGGTCGCTGGTTCCAATGAAAAATCCTGGGATGTTCTGCCTGTTATCTTGCGTTCCCGGCATCTGATGCTGACTGTGGGAATAATTTCCCTGACGGTGATGACCAGTTCTTTCATCGATTTTCAATTCAAATCCCTCAGCTGGGCTGCCTTTTCTGACTCTGGCGATTTGACCTCCTTCCTGGGGCGCTTTTATGGAAGAATGAGTCTGTTGTCTTTTCTGGTGCAGGCGTTGCTGGCCACCCGGCTGATACGCTGGCTGGGCGCTGGCAGTGTGTTGTTGGTTTTGCCCCTGGTCCTGGCTGTGGGCACCGGCATGATGTTCGTGGTGCCGGGATTGATGGCGGCCATGGTGATGCGCGGCGGCGACATAAGTCTGCGTTACAGTCTCGACAAAACCAGCAGAGAGCTGCTTTTCCTACCCATTCCTTATGCCCTTAAAAAAAGAACCAAGGTTTTTCTGGATATGCTGGTAGATCGCTGGGCTCGTGGTTTTGCCGGTGTGCTTTTGTTGCTTCTGACAGTGGTGCTGGGGTTGGGACAGCAGAGCATTGCCCTGGTGACGGCCTTGCTTTTGGTGGTGTGGCTGGTGATGGCCATTTTCATGCGCCGGGAATACGTCAATTCTTTCCGCAAGGCATTAACTCGCGGAGAGATTGATGTGCATCAGATGCGGGTACGCATCGAAGATTCGGCCACCATCGGTATCCTTTTGGGAACTCTGGAGGGTGGCCAGAGTCGAGAAATCAACTATGCCCTGGATATGCTCAAAGACGTTAATTCTATCCGGTTGACTGATGGGGTGAGGCCTCTTTTGAAACACGAATCTCCCGAAATCAGACGGAAGGTTTTGGATATTCTCCGGACCAATGGGTCAGTGGAGGATCGCCAAACAATAGTAGGATTTCTCCAGGACGACGATCTGGGTGTGCGTTTGGCGGCACTGGGTGTTTTGGATGAATTGGGCTCAAGCCGCGGTGAACCCGGTGAGTTTCTGGGAGAAATGATCAGCGGACCACCTCTTTGTCGCAACGCAGCCATGGCGTTCATTATCAACAACCCGGAACGTTTGGAATTGCGACCATTGGTCAACCGTCTGGTGTTGGATCAGGTGTTGGCCGATATTTCGGTGTGGGCAAATGAAGGTCGGCGGGTTGTTGGCGGGATGCCCTGGCTACCTGCGGGTTGCACCAGTCTTCTGTGGGACAAGCTGCTGAGCGATTCTCAGATATCTGTGGTTGAAGCTACGGTGCGGGGCATCGGTTTGCGTCAGGACCATGGGCGCGTGGCCTGGTTGCTGCAGAATCTGGACCATCCCCAGTTGCGCATCAGCATTCGCCTGGCCTTGGTGGATTTGGCCCGGTCCGATGAAAGCCTTATAACCAAGCTGGAAGAATTTTTTCTGACCCGGGAGAATTCTCTGCGGGGGCGAACGGAAATTCCCCGAATTTTATCAGGTGTTCCATCTGAGGCGGCGGTGGCTGTGCTGTTGCGGCGTCTGGCAACCCATGAACCGGAACTTCGCTATATTGTTTTGAAGGCTTTGGGCAGGCAGCGTTCAGAATATCCCGACTTGAAATTCGATCCCAGAATAGTCAGTGAAGAGATTGCCGTGGAAGCAGGTCGTTTTATCCAGTTGGACAAGGCGGGTCCTTTGTTGCCTGAAGAAGGTGAAGCGTCGCAGTTGCTGAAAAAAGCCATTGATGAAACGCAACAACTGCGTTTGGAAAGTGTGTTCCGGTTGTTGGGGTTGCTGTACCCTGCTCAGGATTTGCAAAACTCATACCATGGTGTGGTG
>JAOZJV010000263.1:4606-5719 GCA_029935695.1 Candidatus Krumholzibacteriia bacterium
AGGCCGGCGCCTGGCCATCGCCAATGCCCGCGAGTTTTTGAACAACATCCTGACCCGGCCCCATCGGCAGCTTGTGCAGGCCCTGATTGATGAGGAGGAAGTGCAGGAAATATGGGGTGAGGTTGGGTTCGATCCAGGTGATCCCATGAAGAACATGGAAACAGTGTTGAATTTTCTGGGCAGCAGCTGCGACCCCTGGCTGGCATCCTGTGCGATTTATGCCGGTGGAAATGTAGACAATCCAGCTGCGGCCCCTTATTTGGAACCAACGGGAGATGAAATGCTGAGTCTAGTTGAAAAAGTTCTCATCCTGCAGAATGTGGATATTTTTTCTGAAGTTCCCACCCACCAGATGGCGGCTTTGGCAGCCATTGCCCGGGAAGTTTCGTTTCTTGATGGCGATGATATCTACGTTGCAAATGACCGACCCGATGCTCTGTATCTGGTTCTCCAGGGTAAGGTAACTCTCCACCAGGGACCAGAATTGGTGACTGAAGTGGATGCCATGGCTTCATTCGGGATTTGGGCCCTATTCGACGACGAGCCCCGGGTGATGACTGCTACCGCGGCAGAAGATAGCCGCTTGTTGCGCATTGGCAGTGAAGAGTTCAATGACCTGCTGGCTGATGATGTGCGCATTGCCAAAGGAATCATTCGCACTGTGGCTCGCCGATTGCGTGAACTCGCCGGGAAGGTTGGCTGATGAAAGCATTGCCAACTGCCGTGGCCGCGCGCTATGGTTTTTCCGAGTATCGTGACGATCTGACTCTGGTGGTGTTTGGTCGCACCTTTCCTCAAGACACGGAGAACGGAAATTGAATCCAATATCCTCCCAATTCAACGAAGCCGATGCCACTGTTCTTCTGGTGGATGATGAGGCCATGGTTTTGGACAGCCTCAAGGCATTTCTGGAACTTGAAACCGATTATCGGGTCGAGGCATTTGTTTCGGCAGAAGAAGCTTTGAAATTTGCCACCGACAACGAGGTGGACCTGGCCGTATCCGATTTTCTGATGCCCGGATTAAGCGGCATCGAGTTTTTGGGAAAGCTGGCTGAAATCAGGCCCCATGCTCCACGCATTCTGCTGACCGGATACGCCGACAAGGACAGCA
>JAOZJV010000820.1 GCA_029935695.1 Candidatus Krumholzibacteriia bacterium
CGGGCACTACCCAGGGAACTGTTCCCAGATTGAAATCCACAACAGGGTTCCACTGGTTGCGGTGGCTGAGAATGAGCAGGGGGATGAACACCCCAAAAATTTGACCGGCCAGCACGGGCAGAATCAGGCCGCCGCCCATGACGTAGGCCTGGATCTGGAAAAATACGTTGCCCAGCAGCAGCATGAAAATCAATCCGACGATCCACAAGCGGGAGCGGTCGGTCCAGAGGCTGCGAGGGGGCTCCATTTCGGGGGATTCTGGAATTTCTGGTGGTTCAAAAGATTCGTTATGCATGATCTCCGTGTTTCTTTGTGCAATTGGGGCGCACCTGCGTTAAATTAGGATGCATGATACCCCGACACTCCCATACTCTTGTGGAAGAAGGTGCCTTGTGAGCGCTCGTGCCATTGATGCGGTCATTTTCGATCTGGATAATACGCTGACCGACTTCATGTTGGCCAAGGAAAATTCTATCCGGGCCGCGGTTGATGCCATGATCGACTGTGGACTTCCTCTTGGGCAGCAGGATGCCGTCGATGGTATCTTCGCCGTTTACAAGGAGATTGGCATTGAGCACCAGCGAGTGTTCAACATCTTTCTTGAAAAAACCATTGGCCGGGTGGATGACCGAATCCTGGCTGCGGCGGTGGTTGCCTACCGGCGGGCACGGGGCGGATCTCTGGTGCCTTATCCCCACGCGCACTTTGTTTTGAACCAGTTGCTGAAAGCAGGCTACAAGCTGGCTGTGGTCAGCGACGCGCCTCGCTTCGAAGCCTGGCAGCGGCTGAACTACATCGGTTTGCAGCATACTTTCGACACGGTTTTGACTTACGACGACACCGGTCACCACAAACCCGATCCCAAACCGTTCCAGATGGCGCTGGACCTCATGGGCGTGAAGCCCGAACGCACAGTGCTGATTGGCGACTGGATTGAACGGGATATTCTTGGTGGCCAGAATGCCGGTCTGCACACGGTGTACGCCCGCTACGGCGATAAATACTCCCAATACGCCGACAAGGTGGAAAATTGTCCGACCAAACCCGACTTCGTGGTGGATGATCTGTTGCAGCTGCTATCGGTCCTCGATCAATTGAATGGTGGCAAGTCATGAGAGTGTGCACTGCCCGCCAAATGGCCGCCATCGACGCAGAGACCATCGCCGCCGGAACACCGGGTTATGAACTGATGGAGCGGGCGGGTCTGGCCATGACCGACCATGTGCTGGATTTTCTGGACCATACAATTGAGGCCAATAGAGCCCAGGGCCGTGTTCTGGTCCTGTGCGGCAAGGGAAACAACGGGGGCGATGGACTGGTGGTGGCCCGCTGCCTCTGTGAAGCAGGCCTTTCGGTGGCGGTGATGATGATGGCGGATCGGGATGACCTGAGCGCCGAGACCCGCCGCAATTACGACTGCCTGCCGCCGGGTGTGGATGTGCTGCATCCAGCCCGGGATCATTGGGTGGGGGCCGTGGGCCCGTTGCTGGATGAAGCAGATATTGTGGTGGACGCCATCTTCGGCACAGGCATCACCCCTCCTTTGCGGGAACCTTATGTGCAGCTGATCAGCACCGTGAACGATTCGGGTGTGCCCAGTGTGGCGTTGGATATTCCTTCAGGAGTGGCCGGGGATGATGGCCGGGTGGATCCGGTG
>JAOZJV010000821.1 GCA_029935695.1 Candidatus Krumholzibacteriia bacterium
AGAGAATGGTCCCGCAGAGCCTGGTCACGGTTGTATGCGCCTTGTTGTTCATCCAGCTCGGCAAAGCGACTGGTGTACATCTCGGCAGAGTCGGTCAAGGGCATGAAGATGATGTCCCGGCCATCCATGCCGTAGTACTTGGCGGTTTGGATGGCGGAAACCAGGTTGCAGATACTGCTGATACCCAACAGGGGCAGCTGATCGATCAATTCCTGGGAAATACCGGATTCGGCCAAAGCCTTCTGGCCTGCATCTTCGTTGAACAGGCGCAGCAGATCCATGGTTTGCTGATCGTCCACGGCGCTGATCATGTCGGTGTTGCGCACGTTGTGCACCCAGGGCACGTGCTTGTCGCCAATACCCTCAATGCGGTGACCACCAAAGCCACAGGAGTACAGAGTAGGACACTGCAGGGCCTCGCTGGCGGTGACAATCATGTCCGGGTGTATGGTGCGCAGGTAATCACCAGCAGCGATCGTGCCGGCACTACCTGTGGATGAGACATAGGCACCCAGTCGCTGACCCGGCTTGGCAATCTTGTTGTAGATTTCTTCGATGATGCTACCGGTCACGTTGTAGTGCCAGATAGGATTGCCGAACTCGTCAAACTGATTGAAGATCACGCATTCGGGACGAGTTTCCCGCAGCTCCCAGCATTTGTCGTAGATTTCTTTCACGTTGGATTCGCAACCGGGAGTGGCGATCACTTCATCGGCCACATCCTGCAACCAATTGAAGCGTTCCTGACTCATTTCTTCGGGCAGGATGGCCACGGACTTGCAGTCCAGAAGCTTGGAATCGAAAGCACCCCCGCGGCAGTAATTGCCCGTGCTGGGCCAAACAGCCATCTGGCTGGTGGGATCGAACTCGCCGGTGACCAGACGGGGCACCAGGCAGGCAAAAGCAGCCCCCACCTTGTGGGATCCGGTGGGGAACCATTTTCCTACCAAACCGATAATGCGGGCGTTCACACCCGTTAATTCCGGGGGAAACTCCACCCAGTTTCCTTCATTGAACAGGCCACTTTCATGATCATTTTTCCAGGTGATACGAAAAAGATTCAGGGGATCAAAATCCAACAATCCAATGTTCTTTAATTTGTCCTGAATATCCTGGGGAACTAATGAGGGATCTTTCATTTGGGCAAGAGTGGGAATGATAATTCCTTGTTCCTTACAGCGGGCAGCGGCTTTGGCGACGACGGCTTCGTTGACATTGCTGAGGGTCATATCCATGGGATTCTCCCGACGTTATGGAGTTTATGGTGGTATTGGCTCTAGATGATGGTAGAAAATCAGATTCCAGACCTGAAGCATGCCCTAAATTTCAACTGTTGTAAAGTTTTTTTTATTTTATAAAATTTATTTTATGGACACAAAAAAGGCTCGAAAGTCATGATTTTTAGGATGTGGTCACCACTTGCAGGTCATTTGTACTCCGCAACCGCCCCACATACTGCTCCAGGGTCTCAAAATCACCCTGTCTGAGAATTTGCTCAAGCTTGATGGGCATGGTGGCCTGACCACCCTGACTGCGCACGCTGGTGGTGGCCGAAAGTCCCACCTCGGGCTTGAAACTGTCCAATTCCCAGGGATGGAGATACACAATACAGGGAATTCCCTGGCGGCGGGCCTGTGCCCTCAGGAAACGA
>JAOZJV010000264.1 GCA_029935695.1 Candidatus Krumholzibacteriia bacterium
CTGGTTCCTTTGCATTTTCCCGTTTCCGACTATCTGGTTCGTATTCTTGCTGGCCGCGGGTTCAACAGCACCAAAGATCTGGACAACTTCTTTTATCCTTCCCTGACCCAACTTCACGATCCTTTCCTGCTCAAAGAGATGGACCTGGCTGTGGCCCGCATGATGAAAGCGGTGCATGGCGGGGAAAGGGTGGCGGTGCATGGTGACTTTGATGTCGATGGCATCACCGGTTGCGCTCTGCTGTGTGAAACTCTGTCGGCTTTGCACAAGGGTGATGCCCGGGTGCAGCTCGAGCCTGGGTTTATTCCCGACCGGGCCACCGATGGCTATGGTGTGGCTGAACGCATGGTCCGCCAGTGGGCAGTCAATGGTGTGACCTTGCTGGTGACAGTGGACACTGGTGCAGCGGCCGGAGCCGAAATTGATTTGGCCGGCACCCTGGGTATGGATGTGATCGTATTGGATCATCATATTTTTGAAGATCGGCCGGCGGCCGTGGCTCTGGTCAATCCCAGGCGGGACCGGGCCACCTATCCCAACGATGATCTCTGCGGAGTGGCTGTGGCTTTCAAATTTGCCCAGGCTTTGCAGGAGAACGATCCAACCTGTCTTGCCGAAGGATTCCTGGACACGGTTTTGGATCTGGTGGCTCTGGGGCTGGTGGCTGATCAAATGGCCATCACCGGAGAAAACCGCATCCTGGTCAAAAAAGGTCTGGAGCGTTTCAACGACCGCGCCAAAATTCGGGTGGGCCTGGCGGCACTGCTTTCTGTGGCCGGCCTGGACCGTGGTTTTCCCGTAACCACCAGTGATTTTGCCTACCAGCTGGCCCCGCGCATCAATGCCTGCGGGCGTATCGGCCGGGTCATGTCGGCTTTGGAACTTTTGCTGACCAAGGATGAAAGCAAAGCCCGGGAACTGGCAGCAGAAGCCGACCGCACCAACAGCCGACGCAAGGAACAGGATATTCTGCTCAAAGGTGAAGCCTTGAATATGGCCCTGCCTTATGTGGAGCGTGGAGATTGCTGTCTGGTGCTGGAAAGCCGCACCTGGCACAAAGGCATCATCGGCATCGGCGCTGCCCGTCTGGTGGAACAGTACCAATTGCCCGTCATTCTTATTTCCGTTGAAGGGGACGAGGCCCGTGGATCAGCCCGGAGCGTGCCCCATGTGGACGTGAAGGCGGCGCTGGATAAATGCAGTGAGTTTTTACTGCGCCACGGCGGCCATGCTCAGGCTGCAGGCATGACCTTGCGCACCCGTGATATCCCCGCCTTTCGTGAAGCTTTCCTGAAAACTCTGCAAAATGAACCCTTCACCGGTCCGGTGCCCGAAGGGTACGACCTTGATCTGTGCATGGACGAAATCTGTGCCCAGGACGTGGCCAAGTTGGTCAACGAGATGGAGCATCTTGAGCCCTTCGGATCGGGCAATCGCAAGCCTATTTTCCGGTGCAACAATTTGCAGATGCAACGTATGCCCACGCCTTTGAGCGGTGGTGCCCATCTGCGCTTTGCTTTCCGTGGTCCGGCCACCGCAAACGGTGATGAAACTCCTGCCCTGATGCGTGAGTTCGTATCTTTCGGTAGTGGCGATGCCTGGCGGCGCATGCTGCAAGGTGAAAGACTTTCATCGTCCGATATTCTGGATCGTCGCTGGGATGTCCTGTTTCAAATTGGCCGCAGTACTTTCCGGCCCCGCCATGGGCACTATGATCCGGTCCAGCAACTGCTGGTGGATATTAAGCCCTCTGGTTCCTCATGAGTTCCCGCAGTTCAGAAAGTCCTGAGCGCTGCACGGCGATCATGGAAAACATCTGGACCCGGGTCGAGTCTTACAATCCTCAAGCCGACAAAGAGCGTCTGTGGGAAGCTTTTCATTTTGCCAAGGCGGCCCACGAAGGACAGAAACGGAAAAGCGGTGAGCCTTTCTTTCTGCACGCCGTGATCGTTGCTGATATTCTGACCGACCTGCGCATGGACGTCGACACCCTCATTGCCGCCATGACTCACGACGTTGTTGAAGACACCCATTTCACCAGAGAAGATATGGTCGACATGTTTGGTCCCGAAGTGGCCAACATGGTTGATGGTGTCACCAAGATCAGCGGGCTCAAAGAGGTCAACAAGGATGCCCGCAAGGCCGAGACTTACCGCAAACTGGTGCTGGCTATCGCCCGGGATCCGCGCACGGTGCTGATCAAGCTGGCCGATCGTTTGCACAACATGCGCACCATTGAATTTCTGAGCCAGGAGCGGCAGCAGGCCATCGCCCAGGAAACCATGGATGTGTATGTGCCCTTTGCGAACCGGTTCGGCATCGCCAAAATAAAATGGGAGCTGGAGGACCTGGCGTTCAAGGTCCTGATGCCCGGCAAGTATTTTGAGATTGAGCGGGGTATTAATCAGTCGCGTGCTGAGCGGGAACGTTTAATCACCAAGTTGCTGACTCCCCTGCAGGAAACCATGGACAAGGCCGGCATCAAGTGCAGCATCCACGGCCGACCCAAACATTTTTATTCCATCTACAACAAGATGCAGGAACAGGAAATCGGCCTGGACCGCATTTACGATTTGCTGGCTTTGCGTATCCTGGTCGATACCAAGGCCGATTGTTATCATGCGCTGGGTGAATTGCACACTCTCTTTCCTCCTCTGTCCGACCGGATCAAGGATTTCATCGCCACACCTAAAACCAACATGTACCAGTCGCTGCACTCGACAGTGCGCACGCCTCAGGGCAAGTATATCGAAGTTCAAATCCGCACCCAGAAGATGCACGACCGGGCCGAGCTGGGGATCGCTGCCCATTGGCGTTACAAGGAAGGTGGCGGCACCGACGCAGCGGGTCTCAGCGAGATGGTCAAGATGCTTCGGCAGATCATGGTCTGGCAGGAAGACGTGGCTGATCCCCGCGAGTACATGGACACCATGATGAGCGACTTCCTGCGCGACGAGGTCTTTGTCTTCAGTCCTGGTGGCGACGTGTTTCAGTTGCCCGCTGGCGGCACCCCGCTGGATTTTGCTTTCCGTATTCATTCGGAAGTGGGTTTCCGTTGCACCGGCGCCAAGGTCAATGGCCGCATTGTCAGTTTGCGTTCGGAACTGGTCAACGGCGATTCGGTGGAAATTCTCACCAGCAAGACACCCAATCCCAGCCCCAGCTGGCTGGAAATTGTCAAAACCGGCCGGGCGAAGCACCATATCCGTCGCTGGCTAAAATCCAGCAAGTTTGAAGAGAGCATCAAGCTGGGCCGGGAAATTCTGGAGCGGGAATTCACCCGGGCGCACATACGGGTGAAGATTGACACCGACCTGGTGGACGTGGCCCAGGAAATGGGTTATGGCGATGTGGCCAAGCTGCTGGCTGCCGTGGGCAATGGTGCTCTTAATTTTGGCAAGGTTGTGGGCCGTCTCACGCCCCGCAACGAATCGGCGGCCGAAAAGGTTTTGACCAAAGGCAAAGAGCTTTACGATACTTTGCTGCGGCGCAGCAGCACCGGTGTGCGTGTGGCCGGCGTGGACAACCTGATGGTGGTGTACGCCCGTTGTTGCCAGCCCATTCCCGGCGATTCGGTGGTGGGGGTGATCACCCGGGGACGGGGTGTTTCGGTTCACCGGGCCGGATGCAGTAATCTGAATGATCCCAATCTTGGTCCCGAACGCCGCATTGAAGTGAGCTGGGATGTGGCTCCGGAACAAACCTTCATGGTCAAATTGATCATCCAGGCCGTGGACCGAAAAAATTTGCTGATGGATGTGAGCAACGTTCTGAACCAGACGAATACCAATATTCAGAGCGGCAATTTTGTGGCCGAAGATGACGTTTCCACCATCACTCTGGTGGTGGAAGTGACCAATCTGAACAAGCTGGAAAAGATTTTGCAAGCCATCGGCAAGGTGCGTGGCGTGCAGAATATCCAGCGCTATCAACTGGGGTAATATGCGTTGTATTGTTCAGCGAAGTGGCCCCGCCCGGGTGGAAATAGATGGCCGCATCAATGGTTCCATCAACAGAGGCCTGGTGGTTCTGGCGGCCTTTGCTCCCACGGACACAGCCAAAGAGCTGGAGTGGATGGCCCACAAACTGACCCATCTGCGCATTTTCAATGACGACCAGGACAAGATGAACTTATCACTCCAGGATGTTGGGGGAGGAATTTTGCTGATCAGCCAATTCACTCTCTACGGCGATTGCAAAAAAGGCATGCGACCTTCTTTCATCGGCTCGGCTGCTCCTGATGCCGCCCGGCAGCTCTATCATGATTTTGCCGCGCTCCTCAAAGGAAAATGGCCCACCGTGGCCGAAGGTGAATTTGGGGCCAAGATGCAGGTGAGCCTGACCAATGAGGGACCAGTGACGCTGGTCATTGACCGGGAAGGCTCCCCATGATCACCACTCCCTTTGTGAATTGGCCCGAGGGCCTGGAGTTGGTTCTTGCCAGTCGCTCACCGCGCCGGGCAGAGTTGCTCCAGGTGGCCGGCATTCCTTTTGTGATCGAGCCGGCTCCCGATGTGGAAGCCGAACTGGCCGCCACCCTGACCAATATTCATCACCAGCCAGACTTGTACGCCATGACCCTTGCGGCTGCCAAGGCCCAGGCAGTGGCGGATAAAAACCCTGCCCGGCTGGTGCTGGGATCAGATACCATCGTGGTCATTGACGGCGATATTCTGGAAAAACCCGTGGACGTGGAAGATGCCGTGGCTTTGTTGAGCCGCCTTTCCGGCCGCAAACACACGGTCATTTCAGCCATTGCCTTGTGTGGAGGAGCCGCCGGAATGCCCGGCTTGCAGGCTTACGAAGAAACGGGAGTTGAATTTCTGCCCCTGGATGAGGCGACCATCCGTCGGTATGTGGCCACAGGGGAGCCCATGGACAAGGCCGGAGCCTACGGAATCCAGGGTTATGGTGCGCTGATGGTGCACGCCGTTCAAGGTTGCTATTTCAATGTAATGGGCTTGCCTTTGGCGCTTCTGGGTGAGACCCTGCGATCTATTCTTTCTGTCCCTTAGAGTGAGGTGAGGACATGACCGCTCTGCCTTTTCCTTTTCCTGTTGTGACCTGGGATGACCAGGAAGTTGTTCTTTTGGACCAGACCCTGCTGCCTGAGCAAATTGCCTGGCGCCGGTGTGGCGATATCAATTCTCTCTGTCTGGCCATTTGTGAACTTGCTGTGCGCGGCGCGCCGGCTATCGGAGTGGCTGCAGGTTTCGGCCTGGCCCTTTCCTGGCGTCTGGCCATGACCCGGGAAAGCGACACTGCTTCCATGCTGGCTCGTTTTCAGGCCGACCGGCAGCAGCTGGCCGACACACGCCCTACGGCTGTGAATCTTTTTTGGGCTCTGGATAGGGTTGGGGCCTTGGCTGAAGAGTTGCAGGACAATGGCAGCTCAGCCGATGAGATTGCCACCGCCCTTTTGGTCGAAGCACAGGCCATTCTGGATGATGACGTGGCCATGTGCCGGGCCCTTGGCATGCACGGCCAGGAATTGTTGCCTGATTTTTCCACCATTCTGACCCATTGCAACGCCGGCGGTCTGGCCACCGGTGGCTATGGCACCGCTGTGGGTGTGGTGTTTGCGGCCAAGGAAGCGGGAAAAAAAATCAGTGTCTTTGACGACGAGAAACTGCCTTTACTGCAAGGAGCAAGTCTGACCGCCTGGGAGCTGCACAACCAGGGCATTGAA
>JAOZJV010000008.1 GCA_029935695.1 Candidatus Krumholzibacteriia bacterium
GGGTTGACGACGAATTCGCCATCAACATCGGCCACGCGCACGCCACTGACCAGGTCAGTGAAAGGCACTTCGGACAGATTCAGGGCCATGCTCGCGGCAGTGATGCTCAGAGTGTCGGCATGGAAGTCTGTGTCCGCACTGATAACGAAAGCCACAACCTGGACTTCGTTACGGAAATTACTGGGGAACAAGGGGCGCAGCGGCCGATCGATAAGACGGCAGGTCAGCACTTCCCGTTCACTGGGGCGAGCTTCACGCTTGAAAAATCCACCTGGGATTTTGCCGGCAGCGTAAGTCTTGTTCCGGTACTCCACAAACAGGGGCAGAAAGTCCCGGTCGGTGGGTTTTTTGCTGGCGGTGACAGTCAGCAGGCTCATGGTATCACCCATGCGCACGATGACCGAACCATTAGCTTGTTTGGCCATGCGGCCGGTTTCGAGAGAGAACGTGGTGCCGTTCATGTCGAGGCTTACCACGTGCTTGGTCATTTCAACCTTTTTAAACATTTTTTCTTCTTTCCTTACAAACATCATCCCGGACTTTCCGGGACTTATGCGCATCGGGCGGCTCATTCCACCGGATGCCTCTTAAAAGATGCCACCCGAACAATTCAGGGACACCTCAATGATTTGATGGCCGCGACGAAGACTCACCGCGGCCATCTACAGTCATGAAACAAACAAAGCGATCAACCGCGGATACCGAGTTCCTTGATCAGACTACGGTAGCTGTCCAGGTCCTTCTTCTTCAGGTAGGACAGCAGACGTTTGCGCTGGCCAACCATTTTGAGCAGACCACGGCGGCTGTGATGATCTTTGCCGTGCATCTTGAAGTGACCACCGAGGGTGTTCAGGCGCTCTGTCAACAGAGCAATCTGAACTTCCGGGCTTCCGGAATCGCCTTCATGTTTCTTGTACCTGTCAATTACGTTTTGTTTTTGTTCCTTGGTCAATGCCATCGTCAAGAACCTCCAAATAACCGTCACGCAATCGCGTCACGATGGCCGCAGGCCAGCCGCATATTCCGTGCAAGTAGATAATCCAGTTCTACACGAAATAGCGAAGGAATGCTCTAAAGCAGAGCTGACCCACACAGTGAATTGCAGACAAACAACCGGTCTGGGGAGATTCCCGGGCCGGATGTGTCGGCGAGAATATAAAGACTACAGAGCAATCCCGCAAGGTAAATCGGCCAAAGACAGCGGAATGTGACCTTTATTTAACAAAAAGACAAAAATAATCAGGAGACATTGGATTCATCCGGGTGATCCGGTGGCAAAGCGGCTTCACCGTTGGTGCGTCCCTGGAATGTGGGCACCAAAGCCAGCAGGCAGGCCCAGCAGGCATCCTTGTCGTTGGAGTCGGCAGCCGCCAACAACCGGCTCACTTCCTCACGCAGCTCTTCATTAAGAGCATCCTCCCCCGGAGCAATGAGAATTCCCGGATGACTGGTGGGGCTGGGCTTTTCCTGATCAGTCCACAATTCTTCATAGAGTTTTTCCCCGGGACGCAATCCCGTATACATAATGGGCACATCAACTTCCGGCGTCAGGCCAGAAAGCCGAATCATCTGCCGGGCCAGCTGGGCTATCTTCACCGGTTTGCCCATATCCAGGATGAATGTATCGCCACCCTGGCCCATGGTGGCCGAATAAAGCACCAGATTCACTGCTTCGGGGATGGTCATGAAAAAACGTTCGATATCGGGATGGGTCACCGTCACGGGGTGACCATCGCGAATCTGTTTGAGGAAAAGCTCCACAACACTGCCAGCACTGCCCAGCACATTACCAAAACGAATAATGCTGAACTTGGTGGCAGTGCGTTGGTTGCACGACCGGACCACCCGCTCGGCGATGCGCTTGGTGGCCCCCATCACGCTGGTGGGATTGACAGCCTTGTCGGTGCTGATGAAGACAAAATTATTCACACCGTGAGCGCTGGCCAGTTCGGCAATATTCCGGGTGCCTCCCACGTTGTTGCGCACAGCTTCGGTGGGATGATGCTGCAAAATGGGAACATGCTTGTAGGCTGCGGCGTGGAACACCACTTCCGGTCGTTGGGCCGTGAACAATTCTTCCATGCGGTCCATGTTTTTGATGTCAGCCAGAAAAAAGGTCAGTTTTGTCTCGCCACAAATCAACTTCAACTCATGTTCCAGTCGGAACAGGCCATTTTCGTCTTTATCCACACAGGTCAGGTGAGCAGTGCCCTGTTCGGCAATCTGCCGGCACAATTCTGAGCCAATGCTGCCAGCAGCCCCGGTCACCAGAACATTGCGCTCATAGAGGAATTGTTGAATTTCAGGCACATCGGTGCGCATGGGACGACGGTGCAGCAGATCTTCCAGACGGAAATCACTCACCCTGGTGACCACATTGCTGCTGCGCAGAATCTGCTTCAGATCGGGGGTGGTTTTCAGAATAAGCCCCGTGGCCTTGCAAGTGCCAACAACTTTATAAAATTCACTGGAGGTGGCTGTCGGCAGAGCCAAAACAATAGCCTGGGCCTGAGTTTTTTGGGCAACCTTCTCAATTGAGCTAATAGGACCGTAAACGGGAACGCCCTGAATGGTGGATCCGATTTTCAAGGGATCATCATCCACAATACCCACTGGACGATATTCAGTCAGTCCCCGGGTCAGCATGGCTCTGACGGTCAGGTTACCAGCAGATCCCGCCCCGACAACAAGGACTTTTTCCTGTTTTTCAGCTCCCAAACTGACCAGAAGTTCATCCAGCACCCGGTAACTGAAACGCATGCCTCCGATGAGCAGAAAACACATTCCCGCATCAATAATCAACACACTGCGGGGAAAGAAATTATCCCACTGAAACAACACCAGAGGAATCAACAGCAGAGTGCTGAAAATGATAGACAGGAAGACCGGTATGATATCATGGACTCCCACATATCTCCAGGTGACCCGATGCAGGCGGAACAGATAAAAGAAAATCAGACGAACACCCACAACCAGGGCCACCGATCCGGTGAACCAGAAATCCCAGGCAATAATCGATTCGTCAAAGGAAGAGAGTTCAAAACGAATCAAAAAACTCAACAGGAATGAAACAGCAGAAACACCGCCGCAAAATACCAGACACAGCAAAAGGCGCCGGCGGCGAATTTTACCAATAACAGGCCGAAGAACTCCAATGAAGGAGTTCAGGGAAGAGCGAACTCCCCGGGCCCATAGGTTAATTTTGCTGTCATTCAACAATTCAGCCGTCCAATGTAGAGATCAGTTCCCTGTGGCGTCGATGACAAGCCAAATGGTGGCCAGTCCCGCTAAAATACCAGTAATTTCCCGCATTGTCTCCATTTTGGTTGCACCCTCGGGAGGCGGCTTGATGGGCACAATAATGGTCGATCCGGCCACCACCTGAGATCCACCTTTGTTGGGCAAACTCATCCCATTGGGCCAAACCACCCGGGCTTTGTCCTCATCCGCCTGCTCAAGGTAACCGCCAGCCCTGTTGACGTAATAATCGATATTCTTATCCGCCTCAAAAATCAGACTGGTGGGAAATCCAACTTCTCCCACAACTTTGACGGTGTACATGCGGTCGGGGATCAAAATTTCATCCCCATCCTGCAGCACGAGATCATACTGGCTGCCGGGATTATCCAGGGCCTTTACTAAATCGATGGCGATGTTGCCCACGCCTTCCTGACGGCGCACCACCCGTGCCCCCACCAGATAAGCATCCGGCTTGATCCCGCCGGCACGCTGGATAAGAGCCGAGATGGTTTCGTCTTTGCGCTCAAGACTGAAAACTCCGGGATAGAAGACTTCACCGGTGACAGTCACCGTGCGCTGCAACTCCCACCAGGGCAATTTCCTGATGGCCACCCGGTCATGAGGCATCAACTCGGTGCTCTCCTCGGCCATGAGAAAATCTCTGCCCAAAGAGACCTGGATTATTTCAACCGTTTGATTGGGCCGACTGCTGGTGTCCAAACTGAGGATGGCGTCCATGCGCACCCGGGAAATTTCAGCCTGCAGAAAATCGGCACTCTGTTTCATGCCACCTGCTTTGAGAATCAGATCCCGCAGGGTCATACCCTCCCGGAATTCCAATTCCAGGGGTTCAAAAACTTCACCGGTGATGCTGACATTGGGGCGGTCCTGGACTTCCCAGCGGGAATAAATCTGCACCACATCCATGGCCTGTAAGTGAACCACCCCATTCTGTTTGGTCATCTCTTTCAGCAGGTCGAAGGAAAACGAGGTGAACTGTTGATCCTTGCTGGTGCGATCAATGGTGGCCCTCTCGGTCAGGGCATCAGGCCAAAGTCCACCGGCAAGACTGATCAAATCCGATGCCGTCATCCCATCCTTGAATTGGTAAATCCCGGGTTGTTTCACCATGCCGACGACTTCCACCCAATTTTCAACCCGCTCTTCAATGGTATCCACCAACACCTGGTCACCGTTGAACAATTCCACTGCTTCGCCATCATAAGGCACATCCAGAATGACGATATCAGGCAAGCCAGGCTTGCGTTCATCCAATGGTACAATTCTTTTCAGATGGATGCTGGCCGGCGCAGCATAAGCTGTAAAACCACCGGCGTAGGTAATCAGCTGTTCCAGCGTTTCCCCTGGTTTCATTTCAAAACGAATGGGCCGGTTGACCTCGCCATCAATCTGAACCGTGGGTCCCCGCCCGGGAATCAAAATGGTATCACCCTCACGAAGACGATGATCCCCCTGGCGCACTCCGTCGAGCAGGTAACGATACAGATCAAGGGTGTCCACAACCTTGCCCTGGCGAACCAGGCGAACCTCCCGCAGGGAACCGGAAGTGGCCGGACCACCTGCAGCATACAAGGCCCCCAAAACCGTGGACAGGGAACTCATTTCATAACTACCGGGACGGGTCACTTCACCGATGACAAAAACCCTGATCCCGCGCAGAGTGCCCATGGAGATTTCCACAAAAGTTTCACCATCGTCATCCCCATCCGGGCCGTCTTTGTCGATACTGGAATGCAAGCTGGAGAGTTTTTCCAGAATTTCATCAGACACCTGATCCAGGGTCCGGCCGGCGCAGGCAACCTTGCCAATTTGGGGCAGAATGATGGAGCCATCACGGTCCACCAGACGGGTCAGGCGAAACTCAACGCCTCCCCACAAATCCACCACCACTTCATCCCCCACACCCAACTGGTAATCAGACGGTACGGGACCAAAAGTCGGCGGCACAAAGAGACCTTCGTCTAATTTGAAAAATTCATGCCCGAAGATGGGGACTTCCTGCAGCTCCACCAGCAGACTTTCCATTTCGGCCACAACCAGGGAATCCTGTAGGTCAAGCATGGTCTGAAACGGCAGAACAGCACGGGGTGTCTCTTCGCCGAGGCGGTCGGTGAGTGTCAGGCGCTCGGGACCCTTGGTGGGCTTGCTGTCATCAATGTTCTCCATGTTGGTGCGACCAGGAGGCTGGTTTTCAAGTTCAGCGACATTTTGCTTCCCGGCTCCACCGCTGCTCTGGCGTTCGCCATACATGCGGATCACTTCTTCACGACTCATACCGGTGCGGCGCACAGCTTCGTCGATCATGGCAGGAGTCAATTCCTGAGCCTGGGCCACTGAGACCAGACTCAGCACCGGGCTGACCTGGATCAAAAGGGCCAGAAGCACCACAGACAAAACAAAACTGAAGCGGGAGTTTCCAAAATGCATAGTCACACCATCCGGCCATCCTTGGCCCGGTTGAATCACGCGGCGGCAGCCGGCATGATTGGCGAAAAAGTTTTAACCCCTGGGACACTGCCATGATGAACGACCTTGCCCCAATGGTCAAGTCACGGCTGCTCACTCCAGACCCAAAATCCTCCGGGCCTGGTCAGCATCTTTTTTCAATTGCTCCACCAGTTGGTCAGCTCCATCAAAACGCACTTCCCCACGCAAGCGGCTGATCCATTCCACTTTGATATTCCTGCCACGCAAATCACCGTCAAAACCAAAAATATTGGCCTCAATGCGAGGCTCGGGCAAACCATCGCCGTGGAAGGTGGGCACTTTGCCAAAATTCAGCATGCCGCCAAAAACAGTCCAGGAGCCAGCACCAGAACCCAACAGTTCTCCGTTTGAATCCACCTCAGGCAGGCTTTCAGTCACCTGGCAGAGACTGCCGGTGCAGGACTGGTTGACCACATCGCCGGGAACTTGCACCCGCACGGCATAAACTCCGGGGTCGGGCAATATTTTCAGGGGATCAAGAGGTTTGACATTAGCCGTGGGATAGCCAATTTCAGTTCCCCGCCGATCGCCAGGGCAAACTTCGCCCCACAGAGCAAAAGGCCGGCCCAGCATTCTGGTGGCTTCTTCCATTTTTCCGGCCATCACCGCATGGCGGATGGCAGAGCTGCTGATGACCAGACTGCCTTCGCGCACAGGGTCCAAAGCCTGAAACCCAAAGCCCAATTCCTCACCCAGGACAGCCAGACTGTCGGCTGTTCCCTGGCGGTTGGATCCCAAATGGGCATCATGCCCCACCACCAGGTGACGCATACCCAGATAACCCACCAGAAATTTTTCCGCGAAGGTGCGGTAATCAAGGCCGGCCAGGGCGGGGCAGAAATCTGCCGCCACAATAACACGGCAACCAAGGTCATCCAGCAGACTCAGTTTTTCACGCCATGTGGTCAGCAGGAAAGGATCAACGTGAGTGTCGAGCAGTTGCCTGGGGTGCTGGCGAAAAGTGAAGATGGCACTTTCTTTCAAGCCCAGTCGGCGGCGGGATTCCCGGGTGGCATCCAGCAGTTTCCGGTGCCCGCGGTGCAGTCCGTCAAAAGAACCCAGAGTCAGGGAACAGGAACCAAGCTGTGGACCGCGCAGTCCCAGCCTTCCTTCAATGATCTCGGTGATGTATTGCTCCGTCAATCGGATCAATCGCATGCAGCGGAGTCCTCGGTTTCGGCTGGAATAACAGCCGCGATCAATGGTGTCCCTGTTTCATTATCCAATTTTCCCACAGCAACCAAAGAATTGCCCGGGCCAATCATTCGGAAGATAGCTTCCCTGCTGGCTCCTTGGGAAGGGCTTTCTTCACACCGATCCAGCCAGAGAGGGTTAGGTTGAATGCCCTGACGAACCGCTGAGGTTTCTTCTGCAGTCAATTGCAGGCTTGGCACATGGGGTAAAGCTTCGCTCAGGGGAATCATGGCTTCAGCCAAATTTTCTCCAGGGCATTGCATGACTCCCTGAAGGGCACCATCCACCAGAAAAGGACCAATATTCAGACGCCTGAGGGCGGCAATGTGCCCTTCGGTGCCGGCGGCCTGGGCCACATCCCGGGCCAGGCTGCGGATGTAGGTGCCACTGGTGCAATCCACCAGAAAATCCATCTGCGCTTCGGACCAGCGCGTATCTTTCACTTCAAAGTTGGAAATGGTAACGGGACGGGCCTTCAGTTCGGGCAGAGGCTTGCCTTGGCGCACCAGCTTGTACAAAGGCTGTCCTTCATGCTTGAGTGCACTGATCATGGGAGGAACCTGGAGTATGTCGCCCCGGAATTGAGAGAGTTGTTCGACAATGATCCCAGGATCGGCTGGAACGGCAGCGCTTGCCACCACTTCTCCGTCGGAGTCCAGCGAATCGGTAGCTTCCCCAAATTGAACAGTGGCCAGGTAACTTTTATCCATCCCCATGAGAAACGGGGACAGACGCGACGCCTTGCCCACCAGAATCAGAAGCAAACCAGTGGCCAAAGGATCCAGGGTGCCAGCATGACCACACTTGAAACGCGGTGGTCGCGGCCCGCCTTTGATTTTTTTTCTTCCCGGACGCTGGCGCGGATCCCACTGGGGAAAAGCCCTCAGCAGGGATTTTCTCACGTGAGCCACCACCGTGTGGGAGGTCACCCCGGTGGGCTTGTCCACCAGCAAAAGACCAGAGGAATTCTGGACTCCCTGACTCATCAGGGTAAAGCCATGCCCAGTTCGGCGGCCAATTCGGCAGCCACCTCATCACCCTCGCCATTGATGGTGCAACCGGCAGCCTGTTTGTGTCCCCCACCGCCATACTGTGCGGCCAGGGTTTGCACATCGCCATCTCCGCGCACCCGCAAAGATACGCGCCATTCCTGATCACTGCGTTCTTTCATGAAGGCGATGTATTTCACACCATCGACGGCCGTGGCAATATTTACAAAACTCTCAGTGTCGGCCATGATGCCGCCGGTCTCTTCGAGCATGGCCTGGGTGGCCCGCAGAATCAAAACCTGGCCATCATTGTGGTATTCAAAAGTTTCCAGAACCTTTTGCAACAGGGCCACACCTTCGCGCCGGTACCGATGCATGGTCTGACGGGAAACGGCTGCCGTATCAACGCCCATATCGGACAAAAGATGCGCCAGTTCAAAAGTCAGGGGCATGGTATTGGAGAACCGGAAACTGCCGGTGTCGCTGATCAAACCAGCATAAATATTGGTGCCCATGTCCAAATTGAATTCGATGGGTTCATCGTCATAATCTCCGCCACCGGGAGCCAGACTGTCGATCACCTGATGCACAAGAGTGCAGGTGGAACAGGACTTTGGCTCAATCCAGCCCGACTCGGGGGCTTTGCGACCACTGATCAGATGATGGTCCACACACCAGCGGTTTTCAAAGCGTTCCAGAGTTTCTTCCAACGGACCACAACGATCAAGATTGTGGCAATCCACCAGGATCAGGGTGTCGGGTTTATCGGTGGAATAAAGTTCTTCGGCCTCATCATTGGTGACAACCTGGTCAAAACCGGGTAAGTCGCGGAATCCCACCGGCGGATCCACATAGCTGACCACCGTCACATCACGTCCCATTTGTTCCAGCGCTTCGGACAAAGCCAGGGCGCTGCCCATGGCGTCGGGATCAGGATTGAAATGCGGAACGATCCACACCTTCACGGACTGGCGGAGGGCCTGCACCAACTCATGTGGTGGTTGCAGATCATCAAGTTCCATTTCGCGTTTTTTCTCTTCTTCGGTTTTGAATTCGCCCTGTTCAGCAAGGTCATCAAGAACGCTGTCCAACTCCAAACCTTTGGCCACAGAGTCATCATAAACAAATCGCAAATCGGGCGCGGCACGCAAACCCAGGGTGCGTGTCAATTTGCTCATCATGTATCCCCGGGCTTTTTTCAAACCGGCAAAACTGTTCTTGCGGTCGTCATCATCGCCCAGGGTGGACCAGAAGATCTGGGCCACACTGTGATCACGGTTCAGCTTGACGCTGTTGATGGTCACAAAACCAACCCGAGGGTCTTTCACCGACACCTGAAGAAGCCGGCTGAGAACCTCCAGAATGGCCTGGTTCTTTTTATTTGTCCTGAATGGATCCATGTTTTCCTTCTGTCCCTTGTCTTGCGCATATTGAGGAAACGGCCGGCTACTGCGGGAGCAGCGCCCCTGAAGCATCCGGCCGAATCATTGCTAAAAACGCCGGTATCACAGCTCCGTGCGTTCGATCTCATCAATCTCGAAGGTCTCCAGGTAATCACCTTCCTGGATATCGTAGAAGTTCTCCAGACCGATACCGCATTCGTAACCGTTGGCCACTTCCTTCACGGCATCCTTGAAGCGCCGGAGGCTGTTGACCTTGCCTTCGTAAACCACAACTTCGTCGCGGATCAGGCGGGCCATACTCTTGCGCTTGATGACACCTTCGACCACCATGGACCCCGCAACCTGACCGGTTTTGGGAATGGTGAATACCTGGCGCACCTGGGCACGACCTGTGGAGCGCTCGCGCTGGATGCTGCCGAGCAAACCGGCCATGGCCTTGCGCATGGTATCGACGGCTTCGTAAATGATATCGAAGACTTCGATGGTCACGTGATGCTTTTTGGCCAATTCACGAATGGCAGAACCGGGACGCATGTGGAAACCGATAATCATGGCGCCGGTGTTGGCCGCCAGCAGCACATCGCTTTCGCTGACCGCACCCACAGCCTTGTGCACCACTTTGACCTGCACTTCTTCAGTGTTCAATTCCATCAACTGATCAGCCAGTGCTTCCACTGAACCAGCCACATCACCCTTGATGATGATAGGCAGATCCTTCAATGTTCCGTCGGCCATCATATCGGCCAGGTTGTCCAGATCCACGGTCTGTTTGGGACCCATGATCTGCTGTTGGCGCTGCAGGGTCCGGCGCTTGCTGGCCATCTCCCGGGCTTCCCGCTCGTTGGCCATGACGTAGAAACGGTCGCCACTTTCGGGCACATCGTTGGCACCCAGAATTTCGCATGGCTCACCGGGTTTAACCGAAGTGATTTTCTTGCCGCGCTCATCCATAATGGCTCGAACTTTTCCGTCCTGCATACCCACCAGGAAACAGTCGCCCAGGCCCAGGGTTCCGCGGTCGATAAGGCAAGTGAACAGAACACCACGGCCCTGCTCTTTCTTGGCTTCAACCACCACACCACGAGCGGGGCCTTCTTCCGAAGCCGACAACTCTAGCATTTCGCTCTGCAGATGGATCAGTTCCATCAGGTGATCAATGCCCACACCCTGCTTGGCGGAAATCTCCGCGCACTGGATGTCGCCACCGTACTCTTCAACCATGATGTTGTGCTGCAGCAGTTCCTGCTTCACCACATCGGGTTTAGCCGCGGGCAGATCAATTTTATTGATGGCCACGATGAGCGGCACTTCGGCCGCCTTGGCGTGGTTGATGGCTTCAACAGTCTGGGGCATAACCCTGTCATCGGCAGCCACAATCAGGATCACAATATCCGTCACCTGGGCACCACGGGCACGCATGGCCGTGAAAGCCGCGTGACCGGGAGTATCAAGGAAAGTCACCGGACCACCGGCTGTTTCCACCTTGTAGGCGCCAATATGCTGAGTGATACCACCGGCTTCACCGGCAATCACGTTGGTCTTGCGAATGCTGTCCAGCAATGATGTTTTACCATGATCGACATGGCCCATCACCGTGACTACTGGCGGCCTTGAAGTGAGTTCGCCCTCGGGAGCTTCTTCAATTTCCAGCACCTCGTCACCAAAGTCAGCCAGGAACTCCACCGTGCGGCCAAACTCTTCGGCCAGCAACTCGATGTTCTCTTTTTCCAGACGCTGGTTGATGGTGGTCATGATTCCCAGCATGAAGAGCTTGCCAATGAGCTCCTGGGCTTTGACGTTCAGTTTCTCGGCCAACTCCTGCACGGTGATGAACTCGGTGAGCTTCAACACTTCGGTGACCACCACTTCAACTTCTTCTTCGGCGGTGCCGCTGCCTTTTTTGCGTTTCTTCTTGCTGCCGGCGCCGCTCATTTCGGCCATGGTTTGCTTCAATTGACGTTCAACCTCTTGGTGATCAACTTTTTGCTTCTTTTTCCGGGTGCGTTTCCGGCGCGAAGGTGCTTCCGGACCACTGGCTTCATCCTTGCGTTTGCGCAAAGCAGCTTCAATGGAATCCCGCACAGATTTACTGCTGACTTCGGTCTTCGGTTTGGTCTTGGGCTCGGGACGTTTCTTGGGAGCCGGGCGAATGATGTCGCCCACTTTGAACCCGTCATTTTTCTTGGTGCCCACACCATCGAGACGGTCCGCCGCATCACCTTCGTCCTCTTCTTTAGAAGCTGGTTCTTCACCGGCAGGAACTTCAGTTTCAGCTTCCGCTTCAGGCTCCGCAGCAATTTCGGCTTCCGGGGCTTCTGGTGTTTCCGGGGTGTCAGGTATTTCCTGTGCTTCAGGAACCTCTGCGGCTTGATCAGCTTCCTTGTCAGCAACTTCGGCGCTCACTTCGGGAGCAGAATCTTGAACCTCAGGTTCAGCTGGAGCAGACTTCACCACTTCAGCAGTTTCTTCAACCACCTTATCGGTCTTTTCTCCCTCAACCGGAGCCACTGCAGAGACTTCCTCGTTGGCCACATCTTCTTCCACAGGAATATCGGCCTTCTTCACCAGTTTGGCCGCACCACCCTTAACAACCCGAGGGCTGGCGTGTTCTTCCCGTTTACGAGTCAATTCGGCCTCTATGGTTTCTTTCTCTTCCCGTTTCCTGGCTGCCTCGGCAGCCTTAACGGCCTCTTCAGCATCTCGCTTGGCCTGGGCTGCCTTGGCCACTTTGGTCATGGTGCCAGCCTTGGTGATCACAACCACCTTGGGCTTTGCGGCCTTCTTTTTCTTCTTGTTCACCTTTTTCTTGGCGACTTTTTTCTTTTTTTCTTTCTCCGGCTCTTCTTCAGGCTGGGGACGATCCAGAGGCCTGAGAGCCGCCACATTTTTCAATTGGTTGGGATTCAAGCCATGATCTTTGGCGTACCGCTCCCTGACCATTTCCCGCTTGCGCTGAAAAATAGTGTGAACTCTGTCCACATCCACATCTTCCACGATGCTCATGTGACTCTTGACCTTGACCTGCATCTTTTCCAGAAGGGCCATGACCTGTTTACTGTCCACACCGTAGTGGCGTCCCAATTCATAAACCCTGAGGTTCTTCGACAAACCCTTTACCTCCAGCCGCATGGCTTTATCTGCCGACTGTCCACCTGAATAACCAGGCAGAACTTCAGTCGATCAGTTTCTTGATCCCTTTAACAAATCCGGGATCACTCAATCCGATGATGGCCAGTTTGTTACGCCCGAAGGCTTCGGCCATCTGCTCACTGGTCAAGACGTCGTCAATCAACGCTGCCAGATTTTCAAATCGATTCACTTTGCTCTTTTGGGCCGCACCCATGTCGGTAGCGGCCACCACCAGAACTTTTCTGGAGCCCCGCACTTCCATCTCCACGGCACTGAAGCCTATGGCCAGTCTGCCGGCGCGGCGAGCCAGGCCCATCAGGGCCAGCATTTTTCTTACATTTTCTTCAGTCATGATCCCGGACCCAACCCCAAGGAAAGGTCTCAGTCCTCCAATTCAGTGTTGGCGAAGGGATCGATCTTCTTCTCTTCGTCATCATCGTCGCCTGCTTTGGATGCCTCACCGTCGGCATCCTCATCACCAGTGGGAAAATCCTTGAACATCACTTCGGCAGCATCAGCGCTCAAGGGCTGATCTTCCTCAGAGACTTCAACGGTGGATTCCTCAGTGAAAACATCATCAGCGAACAGTGCCTGGACCTCGGCGGCTTCCGTTTCAAGATCGCTTTTGACCGTCTTGTCGATCATGCGTTTCAACTCGTCGCGGGTGGCCTGGGCCGTGGCCAGCAGACTGTCAGCGCCTTCAGCATCCAGACTCTCGATGGCAGCCAGGCGTTCAAGTGGAGTGTTGGCCAACTCATCAATGCTGGTCACACTCAATGCTTCCAGAATCACCAGAAGATCTTCGGTCACACCTGGCAGGTCGGCCAGGGGCATGCTCATGTCTTCGGTCACACGCTGGCGCGTGGAGTGCTCACGGGAACTGATCAAATCGATTTTCCATTCGGTCAGTTTGGCAGCCAGACGTACGTTTTTACCTTCTTTACCAATGGCCTTGCTCAACTGATCGTCATTGACGATCACAGTGGCTTCGTTGCGCTCACGGTGCAGAATGATGTTGGCCACCACAGCGGGGCTCAAAGCCCGGCTGATCAGCAGACTCGGCTCGGCGCTCCAGGGCACAATATCCACGCGCTCACCGGCCAGCTCTCTGGTCACGGCCTGCACGCGGCTGCCCTTCATGCCCACGCAGGAGCCCACGGGATCAACCCGCTCGTCGTTGCTGGACACGGCAATTTTTGAACGTGTGCCGGGTTCCCGGGCCACACCTTTAATGGAGACAATGCCCTCCTGAATTTCGGGCACTTCCTGGTGGAACAGGGCCTTGAGAAATCCTGGATGGCTGCGCGAAAGAATAACCTGAGGACCTTTGACAGTGTCCAGGACCTCAATGATATAAGCCCGGACTGTTTTACCCTGGCCCAGGCGTTCGCCTTTGATCTGTTCGCGATAGGGCATGAGGGCCTCGGTGCGCCCCAGGTTGACCAGCACATTGCCCCGGTCCACCTGCTGCACCGTGCCGACGATAATTTCGTCCACCCGATCGCGGAATTCCTCGAAAATCTGGGCGCGTTCCGCTTCCCTGACTTTCTGCACCAGTATTTGCTTTGCCACCAGAATGGCGTTGCGGCCGAAGTCGCCCAGAGGCAATTCGTAGCGCACCTCATCACCGACTTCAACCTCGTCACCGAATTCGATTTCGGCTTCATCCAAGGCAATGTCGGTGTCGGGATCATCCACTTCTTCCACCACGGTCATGACCCGTTCGACAACCATTGCTCCGGTTTCAGAATCAACCCGGGCATCAATGTTGGCCTCGGCCCCCAGCTTCTTGCGGGCAGCAGATTGCAACCCGGCCTCGAGGGACTCGATGATGATGGCCTTGTCGATATTTTTTTCCCTGGTGATTTCACTCAGGGCATTCAGGACGTTGTGATCCATGCAAGGTTCTCCTATTTGCCGTCACGATTTTTGGGGCGGCCCTTTTTGGGTTTTTTCCGGGCCTGCCGCTCTTCTCTGCGTTCGTCTTTTTTCTTGCGCCGGGCTGCGTTGATCAGGGCTTTGGCATCGAAATCCGGATCCAGGTTGGCCTCCAGAATGTCCTTTAAAAGGACCTTTGAAATTTCACCCTTTTCAGCATCGCTTCCCGTAGGAATGGGTAATTCCACTTTAAGCTGCTGGCCATCGAAAGAGATCAACTCTCCCCTGACCCGGCGGCTTTTAAAGCCCTGGCGAACCTTCAGGTCCACCCGCTGCTCCAGGGCATTTTTAAAATGGCTGGCCGTTCGCAAAGGACGCCGCACTCCCGGGGACGACACTTCCAGAACATATTGCCCGGGGAAGATGTCTGCCTCTTCCATCAGGAAGTTGACGCTGCGCCCAGCCTTGGCGCATTGCCCCAAAGTGATGCCACCGTCAATCAAGTCCACATAGATGCGAACCTGCAGCCTGCCTCCACCCTGAAAAACCCGTACATCGAGAATTTCCAGGTCATCGGCGGCCAGTTCGGGCTCCAGCAATTCCATGACCTTGGATGCCATGAGTTGTAGATTGGGACGGGCACGATCCGTCACGGCCTGCCTCCAGTCCATGTAAAAAAAGAAGTGGACTTATGCCCACCCCATCCAACCCACCTCTTACAGGGGGGATACTTGAGATGGGGGCAATATACCTGCCCAACAGGCGGCATGCAAGACAAAAACCACTATTTAATAGTGTTAAGGTGAATCCAAAATGTTAAAACGTCAACCCGACAACTCGCCCTTGTGACGCCCTTGTAACACCTCAACGGAGGCACTGAGAAGTTTTCCGGACCGGCTTTTCAGACCAGGATCATTCTCCAGAATACGGCGGCTGTCTTGGTGACACAGTCGGATCAGGTCGGCATCGGTAACCGGGTTGAGCAACCGAAATCCCGGGGCTCCGTGCTGGCGGGTGCCCCAGGCTTCACCCGGCCCACGGGTGCGCAAGTCCTGTTCAGCCAGGGCAAACCCATCATGATTGTCGGCAAAGAACCGAATTCGCTGGTAACTCTCTTCGGCCAGAAAGCCGTCACAAAGCAGCCAGCAGGTGGCTGGATGGACACCACGGCCAATGCGCCCTCTCAGCTGGTGCAACTGGGCCAGGCCAAATCGTTCGGGGTTTTGAATCACCATCGCTGTGGCATTGGGCACATCAACCCCCACTTCGATCACCGTGGTGGCCACCAGAACCTGAACCTCTCCGGCGGCAAACCGGTCCATGATGTTCTGTTTTTCAGTGCTTTTCAGTCGTCCGTGCAGCAGGGCCACCTTCCACTCGGGAAAAATCTCGCGGCCCAACCGCTCATATTCAACGGTGGCTGCTTTCAGATCCAGCCCTTCGGTTTCTTCAATAACCGGATGCACCACAAAGACCTGGCGCCCAGCCTGCAGCTCTCTGCGGCATCCCTGCCACACCGTGCCCTCGTCAGCGGCTTTGGCCACTTCGGTGACGGTGCCACCTCTGCCGGCTGGAATTTCATCAATGAGACTGAGATCCAGATCTCCATACAATGTCAGGGCCAGACTGCGGGGAATGGGTGTAGCGCTCATGACCAGAACATGGCTGTGATCCACCACTTCGCTTCCTGATGCCGATTTCCCCCGCTGGCGCACTCCAAAGCGGTGTTGTTCATCGATCACTGAAAGGGCCAGACGGGGAATGCGCACAGTATCCTGGATGACGGCGTGGGTACCCACCAGCAAATCCACTTCCTCATGGGCCACCGAGGCCAGAATGCGCCTTTTCTCTGCGGCGGGAGTGCTTCCGGTGAGAGTTTCCACAGTGACATTCAACGGCAGGGCCCACCCGGACAGGGTTTGCCCATGCTGCCGGGCCAGAACCTCAGTGGGGGCCATCATCACGGCCTGGTACCCCTGTTCGATGACAAAGAGACAGGCAATGAAGGCCACCAGGGTTTTCCCGCAGCCTACATCACCCTGAACCAGACGGTGCATAACCCGGCCGCTGCGCATATCGGCTAAAATCTCAGCCAGAACCCGGCGTTGGGCTTTCGTGAGGGTGAAGGGCAGATTGTCCACCAGGTTTCGGGTCATGTCCCCCGGCTTGACCAACTGCACTCCAGCCAGGGCGCTGTTGTCTCCCCGGCGCAGGGCCATCAGCAGTTGCAGAAAAAATCCTTCTTCATATTTCAGCCGCCGCAAAGATGCTTCGAGACTTTGTCGATCGGCCGGGAAATGAATCTCGCGCAGGGCTTTTGCCGGATGACACAGGGCCCGGGCGCGCACCAAATCCGCCGGCAGGGTTTCTTTTGAGCCATCACCCAATTTTTCCAGAGCCTGAAAAACCAGGGCCCGCAACCAGTGTTGCCCAATGCCTGCTGTCAGGCCATAGACCGGAACCATGCGGCCGGTGTGCAGCCCGGGTTCATCATCCTTTTTTTCCGGCACCAGCACTTCAAAATCGGGATGCACCAATTGCATGCGGCCGTTATGACGCTGGACCACACCGCTGACCATCACCTTCTGGCCGGCCCTGAATTGTTTCATCAGAAACCGCTGATTGAACCAAATGCAGAAGAGAACCCCTGTGTTATCGCCCAAAGTGACTGTTTGCTGGCTTCCGCCCCGCCGGGTTTGCCGCTGGCCGATGGTCAGCACTTCACCCAGTACCGTCACTTCCTGCCCCACGGCGATGCGCCCCACCAGGGTGGTGCTGGAGCGATCAAAATAGCGCCGGGGATAATGGGCCAAAAGATCGCCCACAGTCTCGATGGAAAGGCGTGACAAACCTCTGGCCCGGGCCGGCCCCACGGACTTGAGAAATTGCACAGGGGTCTTCAAATTGAATTCTGGTTTCATTTTCTCCACCAAAGAAGGGAAATAACTTGCTGGACCGGGATCTGGATGTTAAATTGCCGCTCCTTGGAATTCAACCCGCACGATACTCTATATTTGGAGGAGTACCATGAGCAGGAAGTGCTCTATCTGCGACAAAGGGCCCCAGTACGGAAACAGGGTGAGCCATGCTCACAACCTGACCCGTCACCGGTGGTTGCCCAATCTGCAGAAGATTCGGTTCGAAAAAGATGGTAAAGTGCAGCGTGGCTACGTTTGCACCCGCTGCATCCGCACAGGAACCGTCAAAAAGGTCGTCTGATCTGGCTGGATCCTGGATCCGGTTTCTAAGGCAGCCTTTTGAAAATATGATATAGCCCTCTCGATTCAATCGGAGGGCTTATATCATATTTACCCAACACCTCGATGGCCTCACGCATGGATCCCACCATATCTTCCGGACGTATCCAACCGATGTCGCCACCCTTGGCCGCCGCCGGTCCCGTGGAATATTGGGTCACCAGGCTGCCGAAGTCGGCGCCGGCATCCAGATACTCCATAACCTTTTCCACCGTACCCGGATCAGCCAGAATCATGTGCAAAAGGTGAACTTTGCCCTCCTGCCGGGCTCCCATGGCTTCGGATCGGGCAATGAGCAGGCGGTTTTCCCAGAGATTCAATTCATTCATGCTCTGGGGATCTTCAACTTTCAGCTGGGCCAATTCCATCAGGGCTTCGTCGAACATGTGCATGTTTTCCAGCAGCTGAACTTTGATGATGCGGGCGCTGAGCATGTTCGGGTCAAGACTGATGGCGCGGTTGATGTAATAAAGGGCTTCCACTTCACGGCCCTGTTTTTCCAGATGGACCCCATAATTGAAATTACCCACCACATCGTCAGGCACTGAAGCGAGGAAGAACTGGAAGTGCTTTTCGGCCTCTTCGTACTTTCCGGTGATTTCCAGGGCATTGGCCAGATTGAAACGGTGGCGCGGATTCACGGAATCGGAATTTACCGCCAGGCGCAAATAAACCAGGGCCGAATCCATGCTGTCCGCGGCAAAAAAAGCTTCACCCAAGGCTCCGTAACTGGCCCCGCAGGGTTCCAAATGAACTCCCCGACGACAATAAGACACGGCGGAGTCCATTTTCCCCATCATGAGGCTGAGTTCAGAAGCTGCCAGATAGTCGGACAGCGTGGGTGCTTCACGGCTCATGGCGTCTTCCAGATGGGCCAGGCTTTGGGGCCAGAGACCACGGCTGGCGGCAATGTCGGCCTGCAGGCGGTGCAGCCAGGCTTCATCCAGACCCTGACGGCGCATTTGATCCAGCAATTGATAAGCTTTGGCCGGCTCGCCTTCGTTCAGGGCCAAACGGGCCAGACCTTCCAGAATGCCCTTGTGCTGGATGGTGATCTGCAGCCCGGCTTCCCACTGGCTGCGGGCCTCCTCCACCCGGTCCATGCGCAAAAGAGCCCTGCCGTACCAATAGCGGGCATCAGCATCGCCCGGGGCGCTCTCTACGGCCATTTGGCCATATTTGACGGCCTCACCCAATCGTTCTTCACGGATTCCCATCACAGTCAGCGGAAGCAGGGTTTCCAGATCCGGATCGCCCAGGCCCACGCAGCGCACCAGGGCAATGCGGGCTTTTTTGAAATTGGAGGCTTTATAGAGTTCCTTGCCTTCAAGACAGGGATCTTCGGGCATTTCACTGATCATTTGACTCTGGGCCAGCGCCGGAACCAGCATCAACAGCAGGATCAGTTTTCTAAAAATTTTTAAATCGAAGTTCAGAATCAATGTCCATCATCTTTCAGGGGTACCGCGCTGCATCTGCAGAGACGGGGAAAAAGATTAAGTTCAGCCGACCATCGTCGATAATAAAAACAGAAAACCCGAGAAGCTGATCCAGTTCCATTGAAATCTGGAACCGCCACCGCCCGGCCTGCAAGCTCAAAGGAAAGATACCGTCATGACCGAAACTGCGAAACCCCGAATTCTAGTGGTGGAAGACGATCCGGATCTGCGCACCATCGTTCGCCTGCAATTATCTGCCAGCGGATACCAGATTTCCGAAGCCTGCAACGGAGCTGAAGGCTTCAAAGCGATCCAGGAGGATGTCCCTGATTGTGTCATTCTTGACCTGATGATGCCCGTGATGGATGGCTTTGGCTTTCTTAAACGGGCCCGCAGCGTCATGGCCCTGCAGGAGGTACCCATCCTTATTCTGACGGCCAGTGAAGATGAACGCAACCGGGTTCGTGGATTTCAGTACCAGGCAGATTCCTACATGAGCAAACCCTATGACCTGCAGGAACTCACGGCAGAAGTTGGGCGGCTGTGTGCTTTGGAAAGACAAATTTGATCTGAATCAGGCGATCCAGGACCGCACCGGCCCCAACCAGAATTCCGGATTCAGCCACCGTGCCTGCAAACAATCCGGATGCACCCGCAGGATATCATCCACCAGGGCGGTGGCTTTGCGGGACCGTCCCTTCCCAATCTCAAAATAAACAAATTGGGCCAGACAGGAATCGGGAATGATTTCCGGGGGATTCCATTCTTCACCAACCTGGGCCGGATTGCCGGCGGCAGCAGCCGTCTGCAACCGCGCCAGTCGTTCACTTTTGTTTCCCTTTTTAAGCAGTGTTTCGCACAGCTGCCAGGCGAGCACATCGTCACCTGCCTGGTATGCGGCCCGGGCTGACAGGAATTCCCAGGCATCGGCTGAGATACCCGCATCATTCGTTTTGGGAGCGACCCACGGCTTATCCTGTTTTTTGTTTTCACTCAACACCAGAAGTTCTTCCAGAAAAGAAAAGGCAGCCGAGTCTTTGTGTTTGGCCGGCCAGCGGGACAGAATCCCGGAAACATCCCGGAACCGCTTGTTGTTCAGGCGATGGTAGGCTAAAAGCTCGAAATAGATGGGTTCAGCCGACCATTCATCCGCCAAATCAGCCAAGCGCCGACTGCAGGTTGTGGTCCGTCCCAAAAGATCTTCAGATGCAGCCAGCAACAGCTCTGCCCTGGCAAAAGATCGCATCAGGTCAGGCCAGCCTTCAAGTATCCTGCTGACTTCTCCGGGGTGCCCCGTGAGCAAAGCCACCACTCCACGCAGATAAGCCCCAAAGAGCTCCTCATGAGCCCCTGCGTTGGAGTTTTCATCAATTTTTTGGTCTGCTTCCTGAAGGAATGAGCGGGCTGCCAGCAACTGACCACTGTCGGCCAGAATCAAACCTTTCAAATCGATGGCAGTGCGGTAGGACTCGTTCAGAGCCAGAGCCGCCTCAACCTCATTCAAGGCTTTTTCCCCATGCCCCATCTGGAAAAGGGCTGCAGCATGACGGGTGCGATAATCAGGGTAACGTGGTCGGCGGGAAACCAGAGAGGCAAAAGAATCGAGCCCCTCCTGCCACCGGCCTTCCCGGCACAAAGCCACCGCGGCTGCCACTTCTTCTTTTTCCGACTCGCCACTGAGGCTCTTGTTCAGATGATCCATCATATCCTGAGGGAGATCCTGTTCACCGTATTGTGTTTCCCGTTTGTAAGTATCGATAAGCCAGTGATCGATGCGGCGGTCCGACTCCACCAGAGAATTCAAACTGTCGGCAGCTTCCTTGTGACGATCCAAAGCCTGAAGAGACGCTGCTTCCAGCAACCGGGCTTCGATGTAGTCATGATTCAAGCGCAAGGCACACCGGGCTTCGGTCAAAGCCAGATCCATTTCTCCGGTTTGGGCCAGAGCTGTTCCGTACAAACAGTGAAGATCCGGATACAGATCCCAAAGCCGAACCGCTTCCGCAAGACCATCGAGGGCTTCGGCTGAACGGTCCAGCCGCATCAGCCGGCGACCTTCAGCCACCAGGGCCTGGCGAAAATGATAGGAAGCCAGAGAGCCACTGGGAGAATCGCTGCGACCCAGGGCTGCTATACGAAGACGGTTTGCCGCTTCGGCAAACCGTCTTTCTTCCATCAGTGCCATGCCTTCGGCGAAAGCATTGCTGCGATCGCCCCCCAGAAATCTCCCGAGCAATGACATATTCAGTCCATGTACTTTCTAATGTAGGCTGCGATGCCCCGATCCTCTCCGGGTTTCTCGGGCCCCAGGCCTGATGCCGTGGAGCGGCTGACCGGAACCGGACCTTCGGGTGTTTCCGGCACCTCGACCTCACCAATATTCCGCCGACCAGCCGGCCGCAGGAAACGGGCGTTGCCATCTGTCGGGAGGGTGTCCTGACTTTCACCACCAGCA
>JAOZJV010000265.1 GCA_029935695.1 Candidatus Krumholzibacteriia bacterium
GAACTTTGATTTCTGATCTTGATACCCCGCTGCTTGCGGCGGGTGTAGTTCATTGAAAGAGAAATACTGGATAATCCAGGTAAGATCAGTGCTGAGGTTGCTCGAAACTTTGCTGAAAGTGAGTTTGAGAATTATCGCCAAATTCAAGATCATTTGTTGGAAAGTGATTTTGATCTCATGATCAAACAGCTGGATGAGGGGGATAAGAAGGAGTAAAGAAAAAAGCGACCAGGCAAATACACCCGGTCGCTCTAATCTATTTGGCATCCCCAACGGGGATCGAACCCGTGTTGCCGCCGTGAAAGGGCGGTGTCCTAACCACTAGACGATGGGGACGCCTTAAGCTGAGGCAGTAAACTACTCGCTGACTTGCGAATTGTCAAATTCCTTCGTCAAATATCCAATCGGCCACAATCAACCAGCCTAAAGCCCCTATTTAGCAGCTTCAGCCATCAGTATTGCTGAAGTTCGTGCTCCCCGCCAAAAGTTTTCCAGATGAAACTTTTCGTTGGGACTGTGAATATTGTCGGTATTCAGGCCATAACCCAGCAGCAAAACAGGCGATTTCAGGCAATCCTGGAAAGTTCCGACGATGGGAATGCTTCCGCCTTCCCGGATATAGACCGGCTTGGCGCCAAATCCCTGCTCCAGGGCGGCCATGCCCGCCTGCATCATGTCCGATTTGCGGTGCACCAGCACCGGGGCTGCGTTGTGATGGTTGATCACGCTCACTTTCACGCCCTCGGGGGCAATATCCATCACATAAGCTGCGAAGGCTGCAGCAATCTTCTCCGGGGCCTGGTTGGGCACCAGACGCATGCTGACTTTGGCTTTGCCAACCGCCGGCAGGACCGTTTTGGCACCTTCACCGCCATAGCCACAGGTGATGCCGTTGACATCGCATGTCGGCCGGGCCCACATGCGTTCCAGGGTGGTGAAACCGGTTTCACCAAAGGCTGAAGGGGCTCCGGTTTCATCACACAATATTTCATCCGTGTAACCCAACTCGGCAAAACCATCACGTTCGTCCTGGTCCAGCTCCAGAACATCATCATAAAAACCAGGCACCAGACAGCGGCCGTTTTCATCCATGAGTTTGGAGATAATCTTCGCCAGGGCGTTGCCGGGGTTTTGCACGGTGCCGCCGTAGCTGCCGGAATGCAGGTCCATGGCAGGGCCCTGGACGGTGATTTCCATGTATGCCAGACCCTTCAAACTGTAACAAATACCCGGGGTGGTTTCGTTGTATAAAGTGGTATCGGAGACCACCACAGCGTCGCAGGCAAGTTTCGCAGGGTTTTCTTCGGTGAATTTGTAGATACTTTCACCACCGGCTTCTTCTTCCCCTTCGATGATGAATTTCACGTTCACGGGCAGTTCCACCCCTTCACGCACGTATGCTTCCATGGCCTTGATGTGGGTGTAGACCTGTCCCTTGTCATCGCTCGAACCACGGGCGTAGATGACGCCGTCTTTGATCACGGGCTCAAAAGGAGGGTTGTCCCACAGCTCCAGTGGATCAACCGGTTGTACGTCATAATGGCCGTAAAACAGCAATGTCTTGCGTTCTGGGCGTATTTCCGTTTGAGCAAAGACCAGGGGATGACCGCCGAGGTCGATCACTTCCACTTCAAGACCGAGCTCTTTCAGCTCGTCGGCGACAAAAGCGGCGGCACGTTTTGTGTCCTCGTTGTGGTCACTTTGGGAGCTGATGCTGGGGATGCGCAGGAAGTCGCAAAGCTGGTCCACATGGTTTTGACGATGCTTGTCCAGATAGTCGAGTACTTTTTCACTGGCCATTGGTCACTCCTTATTGTAGATTTCCGGGGCTTGGGGGCCGTTTGGGGCAATTTGCCCTTTCGTTCCTCAAGACAAAACTACGCTTGACAGACTCGCCTGCCAAGGCGATTGTGTCGCAACTTGCCGGTGAAGGATGATGTGCCGGCATTGAAATGAGGCGGTCCGCTCTCGCCTGCGGCCGGGGAATCTCCCACGGCTGTGAACGGAAACGGACCAAACCTGGGAGGACCCCCAAAATGGCAGATATGATTATCAGCAAAAGCAAGACCAAAGAAAGCGTCAAAGAATGCAACGTGTCCGGCGAATTCTACTCCGCTCTGGACGCCAAGGTTCGTGAAATGATCGCTGGTGCCGAGAAGCGCGCCATGGACAACGGCCGAAAGACCGTCCGTCCTTACGATCTGTAAAAATATTCAGGCAAGGATACCGGGTATTTCCGGTTATCCACCCGGATTCAAAGGGGAGCTTTGGCTCCCCTTTCTTTTGCCCTCAGGTGTGTGACACCCTCTGGGGACACCCGGCCCCAAGGTGTCAACTGCTCGTGCCGCCCCTTTCCCGCCAATGCTCTCAAACACCGCGTATTGTCCTCTGGCAACAGGTCCACCTCTTGCGAAAAGCTTTCGTTTCAGGAGGTGCTCATGGTCACAAAAATCAAATCAGGTGCTTTGATGGGAATCGATGGTTTGTCAGTCACCGTCGAGGTTGATATCTGCCGTGGTCTGCCGGGATTTTTTCTGGTGGGGCTTCCCAACGCCGAGGTCCGGGAGAGCCGTCAACGGGTGCTGGCGGCTTTGCGCAACAGTGGAGTGAAATTGCCACCCGGAAAAATTACTGTCAACCTGGCGCCGGCCGGGGTGCGCAAGGAAGGCGCCTCTTATGATCTGGCCATCGCCATGGGAGTGATGGCAGCCAGAGGCCAGAGCATGCACCGGCATTGTTTGCAATCCGGCGAAGCCCCTCTTTTTCTGGGAGAACTGTCGCTCTTCGGGCAGTTGCAACCGGTGCGGGGGCTGTTGGCCATGGTGCTGGCAGCTGCCGAAAGGGGAGACCGTCTGGTGATTGTTCCGGCCAGCCAGGCCTGGGAGGCGGGGTTGGTCCCGGGAGTTCGGGTGGTGGGCGCAAAAAATTTGTCGGATGTCATTCATTGGTGGAACTCGGGAGAGGAACCGGTGATGGAATCTGCATCAGAAAAAGCGGTGAGATATTTTCCCAATTCCCAGCCCACCAGTGTTCTGGGACTGGCGGGACAGCCGTCATTGCTTAAGGCGGCGGTGGTGGCTTTGGCTGGGCGTCACAACGTTCTTATGGTTGGGCCCCCGGGAACAGGAAAAACACGGCTGGCGCGCATCCTGGGAGCCAGTCAGGCCCTCCTGGAGCCGGATGAGGCATTGGAGGTGACCAGAATTCACAGTGCAGCTGGAATTCTCGCCGAAGGTTGTCTGATGCGCAGGCGTCCATTCCGGGCACCACACCACACTCTTACTAAAGCAGGCCTCATCGGTGGTGGAACAAATTTGCGACCGGGAGAGGTGACTCTGGCCCACCGGGGCATTCTGTTTCTGGATGAGTTGGCGGAGTTCAATCCGTCGGTGCTGGATGTCCTGCGCGAACCGCTGGAGGAAAAAAAGATCACCCTGGCCAGGGGTGGCGGCAGTTGTATTTACCCGGCGGATTTCCAATTGGTGGCAGCCATGAATCCGTGCCGCTGTGGTTTTCTGGGCAGCGGCATCAAGCCCTGCCGGTGCACTGATTCAGAGCGCCGGCGGTATCTGTCCCGGCTGTCGGGACCTTTGCTCGATCGCTTTGATTTATTTGTGCAGGTGGGAGCCTGGGAGGGCGATTTTCTCAAAGAGGGGAATCAACCGGTTGTTTGTGCCCCTGCCTCGGATTGGCGTCAGCTGATGACAACCGGTTGTTGGCCTGATCTGCAGCGGGCTACCATCCATTGTCCGGCCATGAAAATTTCAGACAAGGCGAAACATCATTTGAATCTCATCCGCCAGCCTTTGGGACTTTCACTCAGATCTGTTCACAGTTGTTTGCGCGTGGCGACAACCATGGCTCGGTTGGATCGCAGCAAAGCAGTGGAAAAAACCCATGTGATGGAGGCTTTGGAATTCCGCATGGAAAATCTGGCCCTGGAAACGCTGGCATAAAAAAAAGGCGGCCCGAAGGCCGCCTGAAAAAATCAAACCGGATCAGAAACTACCCTGAAGTCCAATGGAGACGCCAAGGCAGCCAATGGTTTGGGATGTAAATTCTTCCACACGTGTCTGAGTCTGCACTTCGCCGATGATGGGGAATTCATCCGTGGGAACTTGGACTGTTCCTTCGTTGAGTTCAGTAAAGTAGTACGAAGGAGTGAACTCAACTGTGTTGAGGTGATAGACCGCTTCCAGACGAATGCTGATGTTCCGGTCAGCCAACAGGCGGACACCGCCACCAAGGTTGAAGTCCAGAGTCGATGCTGCCTCTTCCACATAGTTCGAGTTCATGGAGTACCATACGTTGCCCACACCACCGGTGGCGTAAGGTTGAAAACGTCCCGTGCCATCGCCATCAAGGTTCAGGAAATAAACTGAGGCATTGATGCCGACGTTGGCTGTCAGCAGAGAACGGGTTTCCAGATCGAACTCACCCAGAGCGGGCTCGTCAAAATCAACCGGTGCTCCGGGTTCATTGGAACGCCGGGAGCGATTCTCCACACTGGAGGAGTATTCGGAGAAGGAAAAGCCGCCAATGGCTTCAACACACAGCCAGGTGCTAATGTTGTAGCCCAAGCGCATCTGGGGATGGAAGGCGCCTGCGCCGTTGATTTTCATGTCACCCCAGTAGGTGGCTTCCTCATCGTATTTGTATATAATCTGATCATGTTCCAGAAGGGTGGTGCTGAGGCCCAGCGTTCCCATGGCGAAACTGACTTCGATGGTTCCTTTTTTAATGGTTGGAATCCAGGCTTCATCTTCTTCGTCGGAAATCTCAAGGTCAAGATCGGCGTGGCCGCTGCCCCGCAGAAGTTTGAAATTTTCCTCTTCCTGTGGGGCCTCATCCTGAGCGAACACAGGGAAGCATACCAAAACAAAGGCCATGATGAAAAGGGCAACCACGGATTTGAAGGACATGTACAGGCTCCTGTCGGGGCATAAGCCCGGGACTGGCGGGGGGTGTTGCCACTAATTAAGCTAAATCTAACGCCATTAATTTCAGGTGCGACGCCTTGGGTGTCAATAATAAATGGCAACCCTTTTGTCTCCAAGCCGTGATATCAGTATACTGAGAACACCCCAACGAAGACGAAAGATGGTTCCTGTGTTCCTTGTTTCCTTGAAAAAACACCCCATGAGCGGCTTAAGCAGCCTTCACGGGTGGCTGGCCTTCAGTTTGACCCTCCTGGTTCTGGCTGCCCTTTCGGGACCCTCCATGGGAGCCGTAGAGTTTCCCGGACCGGTGCAGCAAAACCTTCTGGCCGGTCCCCTCAGTGCTGTTTCTGTGCCCTGGTCCGATGGAAACACCGAATATTTGCTGGTGGGCTCCGACGATGGTTTCCTGAGCATTGTTTATCATCTTTTTGGCGATGTGCATTTTGAAATTTTGGATCGCCATTTCCTGGATGGCGAAATCCTGTGGATGGGGCCTTGGGAAGGTGGTCCTTATGGTCAACGGGGTTTTGTAGTGGCCACCCGTGGTCCCGATCGATTGCATTTTATCGAGATGACCTACTCCAGCCCCTATGTCCGCGTGGAGCAAACACTCGAGCTTCCTGAAGATCCTGGTGTGGGGGATTTCCTGACAGACGGACCTGGTGGTGCGGCCCAGATGGTGTTGAGTTTGCCAGGGATTGATCAGGTTCTGGTGTTGCGGCAA
>JAOZJV010000822.1 GCA_029935695.1 Candidatus Krumholzibacteriia bacterium
TATTCAGGAAGTGACCCAACAGAAGGGGAACATCGCCATCCCGATCACGCAATGGTGGCAGCTGCAATTCCAGCACCTTCAGCCTGTAATAAAGGTCAGAGCGGAATTTCCCCTGCTGAACCATTTCAAGCAATGAGGCATTGGTTGCGGCAACAATGCGGATATTGGCATACCGCTCAGTGGGATCACCAAGGGCCTGATAAGTGCCTTCCTGCAGAAGCCGCAGCAGCTTGGGCTGAGCCTCGAGAGGAAGCTCGCCAATTTCATCAAGGAAGAGCGTGCCACCGTTGGCCTCCCCCACAAAACCAGAGCAGTCCCGATCCGCACCACTGAAGGATCCACGCACATGCCCAAACAATTCGCGCTCAAACATGGTGGCCGGAAGGGTCGTTACGTTGACCGAAACCAGCTTGTGGTCGGCCCGATTGCTGTTCTTGTGGAGCCGCTGGGCAATCAGTTCCTTGCCCGTCCCGGTTTCACCAGTGATGAGAACCGGCTCCATGTAATCGGCAAACATATCGGTCAGTTCCAGCAGGTCCCGCATGGCCAGACTTTGGTGGATGATCACGTTGGTGGGGCTGGGCCTGTTGTTCGGTCTTTTATTCCTGGCGGTCGCCCGTTCATGCGTCGTGCGCAAGGCACTGATGCGCTGAGTATTGTGGCGACATTCTTCAATTAAGGGATTCACCCCGGTGAAGATGGCGTGATCCAGTGATTTGGTGGCGTGATTCCAGGCCTGCTTCAGCAGAAGATGTGCAGGAATAACACTGCTACCTCGATCAACCTGGCGGATTTTGAGTTCCGACCATGACACAAGACTGATAGCTAATTCAAAACGGGCCCCAATCTCACTGAGAAGCTCGACAGAACCGGAGATGAATTCCTCTGCAGCGTCTAGATCGCCGGCTTCTTTTTTGATTTCGGATAGGATGCGCAGTGCGACGGCCTCTTCGAAACGGTCGCCTTGAGCCTTCGCAAGCTTGATGGATTTGTTCAGTTCGCTGATAGCATCGCCCAGCTCGTCCTGGGCCAGGAGGCACTCACCATTGCGCCGGTGAATTTCCATGACGATATCGCCCTTGGGCGCGATGGATTTTCCGATGGCCATGGCGCGGGAATAATAGCGCTGGGCCTGGGAGAATTGGCCTTCGTCACGGTAGACGTCGCCGAGAAATTCCAGGGCGAGGGCTTCTTCTCGGGGGTAGCCAAGATCCTGGGCCTGGGTGTAAGCGGTGTGGAGGCGTTTTCTGGCTTCGGTGTTTTGGCGTTGCATGCGCAGGACATTGCCCAGGGCGATGTTTGTGAAAAGCATGCGGTGAGGCCAGTTGCCGTCTTCGCCGATTTTGTGGGAGGCGAGAAGAGTTTTTGTGGCGGCCTGGAGGTTGCCGGATTTGTAGTGGGTTACTCCTAGGTTTAGGAGGGTCATGGATTGTTTTCTGGGCATGTTTAGGGCTTGGAAAGAGGCTAATGACCGATTAAGCCACTTTTCAGATTCACTGAAATCACTTTCCTGCAACAAAAGAGCACCTAATCGAGAAGATGCTATTCCCTTTTCATAAGTTTTGCCCTGGAAATCAAAAAATGAGTGTGCAATTTCGAGATCTTTAGCTGCAGAGGGAAAATCTCCTATTCTGGCAGATGCA
>JAOZJV010000823.1:0-769 GCA_029935695.1 Candidatus Krumholzibacteriia bacterium
TGCTTTTCCCGATGTGGATGAAGATGTGACCGTTACAGCTGTTGCCAATGACGATAACAGTGTCGAATCTGTTGTATTGCATTATGCGGTCAATGATGGTGATGATACTGAAGTGGCCATGGTTGCCATGCGGGGATCCTACGAAGGCGTCATCCCGGCACAAGCAGCCGGTGCTGTGGTGACATACTATGTGGAAGCCACCGATGACGATGGGGAAACTGGAAGTCTCCCCCGGACTGCTCCCGAGGCAGTGTTTAGCTATGTCATTCCTGGTGGAATAGCAGCTCCCGAGCTTTTCATCAACGAATTCATTGCCAGCAATGATTTTGGTTTTGAGGATGAAGCTGGGGATACCGATGACTGGCTGGAAATTTTTAATGCAGGTGATTCACCTGTGGATATCGGAGGAATGTATCTGACCAAAGATCTCAGCATTTCCACCATGTGGCAAGTGCCGGCTGATAACTCAGCGGCGACCACTATTCCCGCAGGTGGTTATGTGATCGTTTGGTGCGATGAAGAAGTTGATCAAGGAACTCTGCACGCCAACTTCAAGTTGAGTCGTGGTGGGTCCGATATCGGATTCTTCACCGGTGGTGGAGTTGAGATAGATGCTCTGACCTATCTCGAACAAACCACAGATATTTCTCAGGCCAGGATTCCCGATGGTTCCGAAACCTGGGGTTTCCTGACTGTCCCTACTCCTGCAGAGAGCAATGCTGCACTTTTCATCAACGAGTTCATTGCCAGCAATGACTTTGGCCACGAA
>JAOZJV010000823.1:779-1638 GCA_029935695.1 Candidatus Krumholzibacteriia bacterium
GGCGGGTTGACCAAACCCAAACTCTCGATCCCCGCTGTGGATATTGCCGGGATGTATTTGACCAAGGATCTGACCATTCCCAATATGTGGATGGTTCCCACGGATGATTCAGTTGCAACTACCATTCCAGCTGGTGGATTCCTGATTATTTGGTGCGACGAACAGACAGATCAGGGACTTCTGCATGCCAATTTCAAATTGAGCCGCGGTGGTTCTGATATCGGGCTGTTCACTCCGGCAGGAGCGCCCGTTGATGGCCTTACATATGTAGAGCAGACAACTGATATTTCCCAGGCACGAATACCTGATGGTTCAGAAAACTGGGAGTTCTTGAATACACCGACACCGGGCGCTACAAATGGCACCCTCAAGGGAGGTTGGTAGCATGAAATCGATTACTTTAATTGGGGGCGTATTGCTGGCCCTTGCTCTTGTCGGTTGTGACATGGATCAACCTCTTGATTCAGGTGATGGGACTGGTGGGCCAACTTTAACCGAAGTTGCCAACTATCCCGTGGCTATTCCTGAACCAAGCGATCTGTGTTTTGATCTGTCAGGTGAGTTTCTCTGGACTGTCAGTGATAATACACGAATGGTTTACAGCATAGGTCTGGATGGCTCGGTCCGTGATACCCTGACTTATGAGGGCACCGACCCGGAAGGCGTGACAATTGATCCGGCTGATGGAACTCTCTATATTGCCGAGGAGATTGACCGTGAGCTGATCAATCTGGACACTGAAGGAACTGTTCTCGGAACCATCACACCGGTGGGAATTGGTGGAGATGCCAACAGTGGTTTTGAAGGTGTTTGTTATGTTCCGGAAACTGACCATTTCTATGTAGTACTGGAAAAAAAT
>JAOZJV010000824.1 GCA_029935695.1 Candidatus Krumholzibacteriia bacterium
TCGGCAGTTACGTTGCCCAGCGTATGCTTGCGGCCAAGGACGAAAAACATGCCCTGGCGGCGACCCTCTGGTTCAATGTTGCGCACTATGCGTTGCGGCCATGGCCCTGGATCCTGGTGGCACTCAGTTCGTTGCTCGTTTTTCCGGAGCTGGCCGATATCCAGGCCGCCTTGCCTGGGTTGGATCCCTCGCTGCTGGATCATGACATCGCCTATCCGGCCATGTTGACGCTGTTGCCCCACGGCCTGCTGGGATTGCTGGTGGCCTCTCTTCTGTCGGCCTATGTGTCGACCATGAGCACCCATCTGAACTGGGGTGCCAGCTACCTGGTGAACGACTTATATCGCCGGTTCATGTGCCCCCAAGGCAGTGAGAAACACCTTATTCGGGTGTCGCGACTGGTGACGGCGCTGCTCATGCTGGCAGCCGGTGCGGTGGCTTTTTTGGTTGATACCGCGGGGGAGGGCTTTCAGCTGTTGCTGTCCATTGGAGCGGGCACCGGGTTGTTGTACCTGTTGCGCTGGTTCTGGTGGCGCATCAATGCCTGGAGCGAGGTTGCCGCCATGCTCTCCAGTTTTGTCGTGGCAGTTGGATTTCTGGTGGCCAGTAAAAACGGTGCCGAAATTCCGAACCACATTTCGCTGGTTTGCTCGGTGGCAATAACAACCGTGATCTGGGTGACAGTGACGATGCTAACAAGACCAGCCGATGATGAGACATTGATCCGCTTCGTCACCACGGTGAGGCCGGCCGGACCGGGCTGGGCGAATTGGCGCCAGCGTTCCGGTGTGTCCGCAAGCCCGGACAGCCTGCCGGTAGCCTTTCTGGCCTGGACCCTGGGTTGTGCAGCAGTCTATGGCGCCATGTTCGCCACGGGGAATTTCCTGTACGGCAGAGTGGCATCGGCGCTGGTGTGTCTGGCTATTTTTATCATGGCGGGAAGCTGGCTGGCGGTTTTGTTGCGCCGGATGTTGGCCGCTGAAGATTAGACTGTTAGCGCCTCCAGAGAGGCTTGTTGTCTCAGCATCGAATCCAGCAGCCGCAGCTGATTGCGGCAGCGGTTAATGTTGTGCCCTGCCCGATTAGTCTGGTAGTAGACATCGCCCTGAAGATGGTCCGTCAGAAAGCGCGCGGCCTGTTCGAATGTGATCACCAGGCCGGCGGTCACCAGGTGGTCTTTTTCCACTGGTGTTAGCACCGATACTGTCTCGCTCAAATATCCCCGGGCTAAAGCGGCGAACAATTCCGGCTCCGCCTGCACAAGATCAAGGTTCAATTCTTCTTCATCGGCAAAACTGCACATGGTGCGCATCATATCGCCAAAATCGTGAAGGGCCGTACCGGGCATGACAGTGTCGAGGTCCACCACACAGACCGCTTTCCCGGTGCGGGTATCCAACAGAACATTGCTCAGTTTGGCGTCGTTGTGAACCGCTCGCAGGGGCAGGTCCAGGGCTGTCAATCCGGTGGCCAGATGCGCATGGGCTTCCAGAAATGCGAATTCGGTTTCCGCCCCGGCGGCCCGGTGGTGACTGTCTTCTTTCCACGCAGTCTGGCAAGCTGTCCAACGGGCGGGTGTGTCGTGAAATCCGGGCAAAATGTCGTGCAATTGATCAGCTGGGAAATCTGCCAGT
>JAOZJV010000825.1 GCA_029935695.1 Candidatus Krumholzibacteriia bacterium
TAAAATAGTGATTGAGGTCAAACCCCAACAAGCTTCCATCGATGAATCATTTTGAACAACTGCACCTCACCATTAGAGCTCTCAAAGAGGGGCAAGATGGTCTGGGAGGATTTCCCGAGAAGCTTCCTAATCAGGACACCCCTCAATTACTCAACAAAATGGCATCTAGTAAAGGACTGACCTGTAAGAAGTTGCAGTCTCTTTCAGGCTTTTTCAGCCAAATTACATTTAGTCACCCACGGTAATCCCGGATAATTCACCAATCGAATAACGCCGTTGTTATTCAACGAGGAGAACCTGAAATGAAAACATGCATTCGAACAGCCCTTGTGCTGTTTATCGTGGCTGCCGTCCTCCCTCAGGCAGTCACGAAAGTTCAGGCTGGAACAATTCATCCCGCTTTACAAGCTGAGATGGATGCCAAAGCAGCCGATAAACCAATCAGCGCCATTGTTTACCTGCATGTGCAGGTGTCGATTGCCGCATTGGACAAAGACCTCAGAGACGCCAAAGCCACTCGCAAGGCCAGACACCAGACGGTGGTTGAAGCTCTCCAGGCAAAGGCCCAATCCTCCCAGGGCAAGCTGAAGGCCCATTTTGAAGACAGGATGACTCGCGGAGGGGTTGATGGCTACACAAGTCATTGGATTTCCAATCTGATGATCGTCTACGCCACAAAGGCTGAGCTTGAAGAACTGGCCAAGCATGAAGACGTTGACACCATTGAGCGAAATTTTACCATTAGCCTTATTGAACCAGTCGGTTTCGATGCTCCTGCCCTCAAGGAAGCGGCTAAATCTTCAACAACACGTGGCATTGGCGTGACTCCTGGCCTGGTGGCATGTCGTGCCCCTGAAGCCTGGGCCCTTGGCTATACAGGAGCAGGCAGAATAGTGGCCAATCTCGACACCGGTGTTGATGGTACCCATCCGGCATTGGCTGATCGCTGGCGCGGTAATAATGAGCCGTGGTCGCATTCCTGGCTCGATTTACTGGGAAGTGACACTGAGTTCCCTTGGGATGGCCATGGCCACGGAACTCATGTGATGGGTACTGAATGTGGTCGTGGCGACGCCACTGGCGATACTGTTGGTATTGCCTATGACGCAGAGTGGATCTCCAGCAATGCAATAAACCAGGGTGTGGGTGATCACTGGGACAACGACGTGATTACGGCCTACGAGTGGTTCGCGGATCCGGATGGAGATCCCATGACGTGGATGACGTTCCTGATGTAGTTCAAAATTCCTGGGCCATTGATGAAACTTTTGGCGCACCTTACGAAGATTGCGACAGCCGTTGGTGGGAAGTCATCGACCATTGCGAGGCTGCGGGATGTGCCACTACTTGGTCAGCATCTAACGACGGTCCTGATCCCATGACAATCGCTTCTCCAGCCGATCGTGCCACCACCGGAACGAATTGTCTGTCTGTGGGGGCGGTTGATGCTACAGACTTCGCCTGGCCCTATCCCATTGCCTATTTTTCGAGCCGCGGGCCGACGGGATGCGACGTAGGGCCTGGACTGAATATCAAGCCTGAGGTTGTGGCTCCTGGGGTTGAAGTATACTCCTCTATTTATGGGACTTATATGAGCCTGCAAGGCACATCTATGGCTGGGCCCCATGTGGCGG